>NZ_DDHH01000213.1:334-24368 GCF_002338015.1 Rhizobium sp. UBA1881 | reverse complement strand
TCCATGAAGCTGTCCAAGCAGGTTCCGCTGAATGCGCTGCGCGTCTTCGAGGCCGTGGCAAGGCTCGGCAGCTTCACCAAGGCCGGCGACGAACTCGGCATGACGCAGACGGCCGTCAGCTATCAGGTGAAACTGCTGGAGGAGAATATCGGCGAGCCGCTGTTTTTGCGCCGGCCGCGCCAGATCAGCCTGACCGACACCGGCGAACTGCTGCTCCCCAAAGTGTCCGACGCTTTCGTGCTTTTGAACGAGGCGATGGCCGAGGCGCGCGGCGAGATCGAATCGACGCTTCTGATCAACACCATCGCCACCTTCGCCTCGCACTGGCTGGCGCGGCGGCTGGGCACCTTCCAGCTCCGGCATCCGGCGATCGCGGTGCGGCTGTCGACATCGGAAGCGCTGATCGACTTCACCCGCGAATCCGTCGACGTCGCCATCCGCTCGGGCGACGGCAACTGGCGCGGGCTGATCGCCGACAAGCTGCTCGATGTCGACTTCACCCCGATGCTGAGCCCGAAGCTGGCCGAAAGCATCGGCGGCATCCACAAGCCCGAGGACCTGATGAAACTGCCGATCATCGGCGCCACCGACCCATGGTGGCAGATCTGGTTCAAGGCGGCGGGCCTGACCGATCTCGGCCTGGAATCGCGCCCGCGCAGCCAGTACGGCTCGCAGACCTTCGAGGCGAGTGCGGCCATGGCCGGCCAGGGTGTCGCCATCCTGACGCCCGCCTTCTACGGCGACGAACTCGCCCAGGGGCGGCTCTATCAGCCCTTCGAGATGACCTGCAGCGACGATCGCGGCTATTGGCTGGTCTACGCCGAAAACCGCCGCAACGTCCCGAAGATCAAGGCTTTCCGCAGCTGGATCCTCGAGGAGATCGCCCGCGACAAAGAGAGCGCTCAGTAGCCCATTTCGGGCGCGTAGAAGCAGCGCGGCGTATCCTCGTTTGGAAACAGGCAGAGGTGGTAATCACCATCACCCGATTTCATCGCCCGACCCATCGGCAGCAGGAAGACGTGCGCGTGGGTGACGAGCCGGTGGTCACCAGGCAAAAGCGTCACCCGATAGCCGTTCGGCGTGATCGCGACGCTCTTCGGCGGGATCATCTGGCAATCGCCCGTCTCGTTGTCGCCGTTGCAACAATAGGGCTCGTAAGCCCAGCCGGACGGGGCGTCATGGGCCTGGGCGCCACTGGTCTGGACGCCGGGAATTTGGACACAGGACGAAAAGGCAATCATCACAACCACAAGAATACTGCGCATCAGCATCTTCTCCGTCGATGAATGCGCCGCCACGCCGATGCGGTTTCCCCTCGTCTCGGCGGCCTTGGATAAAACTGTAATGAAGTCTTGGCATTTCAATGGCGGCGATCTGATCGGCTTTGCTTCACCGTGGCCACCCCGCAAACGGTGGCCGGAAGTGTTTGCGCCACGGACCGATATTATGTAAATTTACGTAAAATGGTGGGAGCGCCCAGTATGCAGACCATTCGCTCGATCAACTTGCAGAAAAATCTCGGCGACGTCCTGAGAACGGCTGATGTCGAGGCGGTTCTGGTGACCAACCGGGACCAGCCGCGCGCCGTCGTGATGTCGGCGGAGGAATTCATTCGGCTGAAGACGGCCGCCGGCGAGCCAGTGCCGAACGAGGTGCGCAAATCGCGCCCCACGCTTCATCGCCGCATTGCAGACCCGCTAGGCTACGACACCCGAGATCCCGGCTATATCACTCAGATGGCGAGCGACGCGAGGGATAGAAAGCATCCCGAGGAGATCGCGCGCGAAGTCGACAACGCGATGCGCCGCTGGAGACTGCGCTGATGGACGAGGAGATCGAGCGCATCCCTCGCCTACTCATCCCCGACACATCGCCGCTCTCGCTGCTTTCCATGGCTGGCCGGGATGCGCTGGATTATCTGTTTGTGCCGCAGGTCGAGGTCTGGATCACCGATATGGTCGCGATCGAGGCGACGCGCGATCCCGATCCCGACGACGATCGCCGCACAGAACAACGAAAGCTGCTAGCTGACTGGCTTGCCGACAACAGCCATCGGATCAGGGTCATGGAGACCGCCGTCGGCCGCGAGTACGAAAAGGCCATGACGAACTGGCGCATGGGAGGAAGCGTTCCGGACCTGAAGCCGAGTTGGAAAGGACGCGGCGACTACAGCCTGCTCGACGTTCTCTCAGTCGCTGAAACGGTCGTCGATGACAGCGAAGCCGTCGTCCTTCTGGTTGACGACCGCCGCGCACGGGCGGCGCTGAGACAGACCGAAAACCTCAATCTCGACATCCTCTCGACCAGAGCCTTCATCGACATTCTGGAGACGGAGTTCGGCATCGAAAACGCCAGCGACATCTGGACGATCATCGAGATCGGCGCCGGTGTGAACGAGCACGGAAAGTCGAAAGTGCCCGATCCGCTGCTCGAAGACCCGCTCTACGTCCGAAAGCCGTGATTTCCGGCCCCACAACGTGGCGGTGTTGCCCTAATTCCCCTTTTCTCCCGCCCAAACATTCTGCACACTGCTGAATCGGAGAGAATAGGGGAACTGAATGTATGAATACGCCATAGCGTGGGAATGGCTGGCCTTTGCGGCCCGCTGGTTCCACGTCATTACCGCCGTTGCCTGGATCGGCTCGTCCTTTTATTTCATCGCGCTCGATCTCGGCCTGGTGAAGCGTCCGCATCTGCCCGTCGGCGCCTATGGCGAGGAGTGGCAGGTGCATGGCGGCGGGTTCTATCATATCCAGAAATATCTGGTGGCGCCGGCTCAGATGCCAGAGCACCTGACCTGGTTCAAATACGAGAGCTATTTCACCTGGCTCTCCGGCTTCCTGATGCTCTGTATCGTCTATTACGGCGGCGCCGATCTGTTTCTGATCGATCGCCACGTGCTCGATGTCAGCGCACCGGTCGCAATCGCCATCTCGCTCGCCTCGCTCGCCGGCGGCTGGATCGTCTACGATCTGCTCTGCAAGTCGCCGATCGGCAAGAACACCTGGGGCCTGATGGTGGTGCTCTATGCCGTGCTCGTCTTCATGGCCTGGGGCTATACGCAGCTCTTCACCGGCCGCGCCGCCTTCCTGCATCTCGGCGCCTTCACCGCGACGATCATGTCGGCCAACGTCTTCATGATCATCATCCCAAACCAAAAGATCGTCGTCGCCGACCTGATCGCCGGCCGCACGCCGGATGCGAAATATGGCGCGATCGCCAAGCAGCGGTCGCTGCACAACAACTACCTGACACTGCCAGTCATCTTCTTCATGCTGTCGAACCACTATCCGCTGGCCTTCGGCACGGCCTATAACTGGGTGATCGCGGCACTTGTCTTCCTGATGGGCGTCACCATTCGCCACTGGTTCAACACCACCCATGCCCGCAAGGGCCGCCCGACCTGGACGTGGCTGGCAACCGTGATCCTGTTCATCCTGATCATGTGGCTCTCCACCGTTCCCAAGGTGCTGACCGGAGAGAAGGACGCGGCCGCCGAAACCGTCGCGCCCGCCTTCCAGCAATTTGCCGGCGATCCGCACTTTCCCGCCGTCAAGCAGCTCGTCGGCACACGCTGTTCCATGTGCCATGCCGCCGAGCCCGTCTATGAGGGCCTCGCGCGGCCGCCGAAAAACGTGATCCTCGAAAACGATGCCGAGATCGCGGCGCACGCCCGAGAGATCTACATCCAGGCCGGCCGCAGCCACGCCATGCCGCCGGGCAACGTCACCGACATCACGCCCGATGAGCGCAAGCTGCTCGTCGCCTGGTTCGAAAGCGCTGTCGAGGGCAAACGCGAATGATCAAAGGCCTCCGCCCCCTGCTTCTGGCCAATCTTATCGCCCTCTCTGGGCTGGCATGGACGGAAGCGCGGGCCGAAGAGGCCATTGCAAAACAGGAAGACGCGAAGACCACGGGCACCGTGCCTCCAAACATATCTGGCGATATCACCGCCCCCACCGATCTCTGGAGCGAGGTCAATGTGCTGGGCACCGGCCCCTTCTGGGCGCTCAGCATCCGCGAGGGTCAGATCACCTTCAGCCGCGCGGGCAAGAACGACGTCATCACCATAAACCCCGGCCCGATGGCGATGACTGAAGACAGCGCGACTTGGACCATCACCCACCCGCCGCAGCACTACACGCTGACGGTCACCAAAGAGACCTGCGTCGACGGCGCATCCGCGAAGCGTTACGATCTCGCGGCAAAGCTGGTATTTCAGGGCAGGACATTATACGGCTGCGCCGCATCGGTGGCGGCCCTCCCCGCCAAGCCGGCGCCCTGAGCCCTGTTCCGACGACGACACGCAATCGATAAAGGCCAACGCCCATGACCCAAACCCTCCTCCGCGGCCGCCTGCTCTCCTTCGTCAGGGCACCCCAGAGCCTGACCGACAGCGAAAGCTACCGCTACGAGACCGATGGCGGCCTGTTGATGGACAATGGCGTCATCGTCGAAAGCGGCCCCTATGCCGAGGTCAAGGCCAAGTCCGCAGCCGATGCTGTCGAGATCGACCACCGCCCGCATCTCATCATGCCGGGGTTCATCGACATGCACCTGCATTTCCCACAGATGCAGGTGATCGCCTCCTATGCCGCCAATCTCCTGGAGTGGCTGAACACCTACACCTTCCCCGAGGAGTGCCGCTTCGTTGAAAGCGCCCACGCTCAGCGTATCGCCACGCATTTCTACGACGAACTGATCCGCCACGGCACGACGACGGCGGTCGCCTACTGCTCCGTCCACAAGACCTCCGCCGACGCGTTCTTCGCCGAAGCCATGAAGCGCAACATGCGCATGGTCGGCGGCAAGGTGATGATGGACCGCAACGCCCCGCAGGGCCTGCTCGACACGCCTCAGATGGGCTATGACGAGACCCGAGAGATCATCGCCGACTGGCACGGCAAGGGCCGCAACCACGTCGCCATCACCCCGCGCTTCGCTATCACCTCGACGCCCGCCCAGATGGAAGCGACGCAGGCGCTCGCCCGCGAATTTCCCGACCTGCACATCCAGACACATCTCTCCGAGAACCACGACGAGATCAAGTTCACCTGCGAGCTCTATCCCGACGCGATCGACTACACCGATATCTACGCCCGCTACGGCCTGCTCGGCGACAAGACCCTCTTCGGCCACTCTATCCACCTGTCGGAGCGCGAGGCGGACGCGATGAGCGAGGCCGGCGCAATCGCCGTCCACTGCCCGACCTCCAACCTCTTCCTCGGTTCCGGCCTCTTCCCGCTGAAGGCGCTGATGCGCCGCGACAAGCCGGTCCGCATCGGCGTCGCCACCGATATCGGCGGCGGCTCGAGCTATTCCATGCTGCGCACCATGGACGAGGCCTACAAGATCCAGCAACTGCTCGGCGAGCGCCTGAACCCGCTGGAAAGCTATTACCTGATGACATTGGGCAACGCCCAGTCCCTCTCGCTTTCCGACCGCATCGGCACGCTCGACAAGGGCACCGATGCCGACGTGGTGGTGCTCGATGCTAGCGCGACGCCGGCCATGGCCCTGAAGATGGAAGTGGTGAAAACGCTGCCGGAAGAACTCTTCCTGCTGCAGACCATGGGCGACGACCGCGCCATCGTCGAGACCTATGTCGCGGGCGTGGCGGCGAAGGGCGCTCTTCGGTAAACTTGAGACTTGCATGCCGGCCTGATAAAACGGTCGGATGGCTGATACGATCAAACATCGAGCGATCTGGCGGGCGCTGACAACGGTCAACGCGCCGCTGCCGAGCCATATCGACGCCGATACGCTCAGTTCATGCCTCACCCTCTCAACGACGGATCCACGCTGGCGCCCGCATGTTCGCGCCTTCTTCCGCGAGGTCGGCGTCGAAGTCATCATGGACATGGTTGTGGAGGGCGCAATTACGTTCGATAGTCTTTCGAAGGCGCTTTCGTTCTGGAATGTCGATGAGGATTATGAGAATGCGCGATGGATCCGGGAGATGGTTGCCGCCCCAGTGGCAGGAGTTGATGCGGCTGACGCTGAAAGCGGTACCGCTGGCGTCGCGCTCAGAGCGGTGCTTTAGTTCTGACTGATCACTGCCAAGTCTACCCCCGCCGATAGACCTGCGCGATAGCGCCCTTGGGAAACACCCGCGTGCTCACCAGTTGCAACTGCCTTGGCTGCGCCAGATCGGAGAAGATCGGCTGGCCGCGACCGAGCGCCAGCGGATAGACCATCAGCATATATTGATCGACCAGATCATGGGCGATGAGGCTGCGCGCGAAGGTGGCGCCGCCATGGGCGATGATCGGCTTGCCGTCTTCGGCCTTCAACCTGGCGATTTCCTCGGCGAGATCGCCGCTCGCCACATAGGCTTTGCTCCAGCTATCGGCGCCGGGTTGCGGCTCGCCCGATGGCGCCGCGTCGATCGCCTTCGGCAGGATCGCGGCGCCCTTCTTCGAAAACACCGCCTTGGGAATCTGGTTCATCGCGGGCGCGAAAACGTTGGTCGATGTCGGCCAGAAGCGCGCCATTCCCTCGAATGTGCGGCTGCCCATGATGTGCAGGCTGGCATTCCAGGCGTTCTCGACCTTCCAGGCGATCGCCTCCTCGTCGCCGGTGAAAATCCACTCGGCCTCACCCTCGGGGCCGCTGACAAAACCATCGAGCGTCATCGCCATGGCCAGGATCAACTCTCGCATCGCTTCCTCCTCTTGCGTTCTCCCCAAGGACGCGGTGGCCCGACATATTCCGACAATCTGCCGAACCGCAAATGCACATTTCGCCAGCCACGATCACCGTTAACGCTCGCGCAGCGCATCCATCACCGCCCGCACCAGCGGCACATCCTTGATGTCCCTATGGACGACAAGCCACAGATCGCGCGAGATGTCGGCGCCATCCAGATCAAGCCGCGTCAGCCCTTGGCCCTCCGCGATGAAATCGGGCAGCAGCGCCACGCCGCCGCCGGCCTTCACCGCCGCCACCTGAAACTCCAGCGTCGAGGCCCGGATCGCGATCGGCCGGCCGGCAGCGATCTCCGCCAGCCGCTCTTCCTGCGGCGACGACGCCATCCCCTCATCATAGCCGATGAACGTCCAATCACGCACGTCGACCCGCTCGGCATAACCTGATGCCGCATAGGCATGGAAACCCACCTCGCCGATCTTCGAGACGGTCAGATCGCCACTCTCAGGCCGATTGAGCCGCACCGCGATATCCGCCTCCCGCCGCCCGAGCGAGGCATAGCGCGTCTCGCCGATAAGCGTGACCCGGATACCGGGATGACGCGCTCTCAGCCGCACCAAAGGCGGCGCCAGAACCGCACCCGCATAGGCCGGCGGCGCGCTGATGCGGACCTCGCCGACATGGCTTTGATCGGCTCCTATACCGCCGCGCGCGATGGTCATGGCATCGGCGCTCATGCGCTCGGCAATCGCGGCGACACGCACGCCCTCCGCCGTTAGCAGAATCCGCCGCCCGCGCCGGTCAACCAGCTTGGCGCCGATCGCGCACTCCAGATGCGCCACCCGCCGCGATACCGTCGCATGCTCGACCCCGAGCGCCCGCGCGGCACCCGACAAGGTTCCGAGTTGCGACAGCGCCAGCAGATGGCGTAAATCTTCCCAATCCAGCATTGATCATTTTTTCCCAACCGATGTGAGATCATAGGGAATTTTCAATCACGCAACCATCCCCCATCTTCAGCGCCAGACAGGAACAGGAGATCCGACAATGGATATCGCAATCACCCTCACCACCCCTGGCGGCATCGAGCAGTTGAAGGTTACCCCGCAAGAACCGCAGGCGCCGGGACCAAACGAAATCCGCATCCGCCACGACGCCATCTGCGTCAACTTCCTGGATATCTATCATCGCAAGGGCCTCTACCCGATGCCCGCCTACCCCGCCGTCATCGGTGCCGAAGGTGCCGGTGTAGTGGAGGCGGTCGGCGCCGCCGTCACGACGGTCTCTCCCGGCGACCGCGTCGTCTATATGGGCGCCCCCGTCGGCGCCTATGCCTCGACGCGCCTGCTGCCGGCGCATCGCGCCATCCGCCTGCCCGATGATGTCGGCTCGAAACAGGCCGCCGCCATGATGCTCAAGGGCATGACGGCCTATATGCTGCTCCATCGGATCCACACGGTGACGCCTGAAAGCACCATCCTGGTGCACGCCGCAGCCGGCGGTCTCGGCACGCTTCTCGTGCGCTGGGCGAAGCACATCGGCGCCACCGTCATCGGCACGGTCAGCAGCGCGGAGAAGGCGGCACTCGCAACCGCCAACGGCGCCGACCATCTGGTGATCGGTCGCGATGCCGATCTGGTCGCAAACGTCATGGCACTGACATCGGGGCGCGGCGTCGATGTCGGCTATGACGGCATCGGCGGCGCGATGCTGGCCAAGACCATCCAGTGCATCCGCCCCTTCGGTATGGCCGCGAGCTTTGGCCAGGCAGCGGGGCCGATACCGCCGGTGGCGATCGAGGCGCTGCGCCCGAACAAGTCATTGTCGCACCCGAGCATCATGGCGGCAAGCACCGATCCGGCCTTCTACCTGGAGGCGGCCACGGCGGCGATCGGCGCAATGAGGCGCGGCATTCTCACGCTTCCTACCCGCGAATTCGCCCTTTCCGATGCCGCCGCGGCCCACACCGAACTGGAAGGCCGGACTGAGCAGCGGCAGCCTGCTGCTGATCCCCTGAGGGAACGCGAACACGAGCGGGAAAAGATACCGTTTCGAATGCAATTTATATGTGATATGGCCGGTCGCATTATTCAGATGTGAAAGTCTTATCCATGACGAAACCTCTCACCATTGCCGATCTGAAATCGCTCGCCCAGCGCCGCGTCCCCAAGATGTTTTTCGACTACGCCGATTCCGGCGCCTGGACCGAACAGACATACCGGGCCAACGAGAGCGATTTCTCCAAGATCGGCCTGCGTCAGCGCGTGCTCGTCGACATGACGAACCGCACGCTGGAGACGACGATGGTGGGCCAGAAAGTGTCGATGCCCGTCGCTCTCGCCCCGACGGGCATGACCGGCATGCAGCACGCCGATGGCGAGATGCTGGCGGCGCAGGCGGCCGAAGAGGCAGGCGTTCCCTTCACGCTGTCGACCATGAGCATCTGCTCGATCGAGGACGTCGCCTCGGTGACGACCAAGCCCTTCTGGTTCCAGCTCTACGTCATGAAGGACAAGGACTTCGTGCTGAACCTGATCAATCGCGCCAAGGCCGCCAAGTGCTCGGCGCTGGTCTTGACCGCCGATCTTCAGATCCTCGGCCAGCGCCACAAGGACCTGCGCAACGGCCTCTCCGCGCCGCCGAAATTCACGCCCAAGCACATCTGGCAGATGGCGACGCGGCCCTTCTGGTGCCTCGATATGCTGCAGACCAAGCGCCGCTCCTTCGGCAACATCGTCGGCCATGCCAAGAACGTCTCCGACCTCTCCTCGCTGTCTTCCTGGACGGCGGAGCAGTTCGACCCACAGCTCTCCTGGGCGGATGTCGCCTGGATCAAGGAACAGTGGGGCGGCCCGCTGATCATCAAGGGCATCTGCGACGTCGAGGACGCGAAGGCGGCCGCAGACACCGGCGCCGACGCCATCATCGTCTCCAATCACGGCGGCCGCCAGCTCGACGGCGCCCCCTCCTCGATCAGCATGCTCCCTTCGATCGTCGACGCCGTCGGCGACAGGATCGAAATCCACCTCGATAGCGGCATCCGCTCCGGCCAGGACGTGCTGAAGGCCGTGGCGCTCGGCGCCAAAGGCACCTACATCGGCCGCCCCTTCCTCTACGGCCTCGGCGCCATGGGCAAGGAAGGCGTGTCGCTGGCGCTCAGCATCCTGCGCAAGGAGATGGACGTGACCATGGCCCTTTGCGGCAAGCGCGACATCAAAGACGTGAACTCGTCGATCATTGCCGGACGGCAGTAGGCGCGATTTGAATTATACACACGATTGTGTATAATTCAGCCCGATGAAGAGCGCCGACGTCATTGCCTTGCTGCAGAAAGCCGGCTGGTTTGAGGTCGGCCGCAAAGGCAGCCATGCCCAGTTCAAACATGCGGACAAGCCGGGCCGCGTGACGGTGCCGCATCCCAAACGGGACATTCCGATTGGGACGCTACGCAGCATCGAGAAGCAGTCGGGCCTGAAGTTGAGGTGATCATGCGCAACTATATCGGACTGATCCACAAGGACGCGGAGAGCGACTACGGCGTCTCCTTTCCGGACTTTCCCGGCGCGGTCACTGCTGGCTCGACACTGGACGAGGCGCGCGAAATGGCCGAGGAAGCCCTGGCTTTTCACGTCGAGGGATTAATTGAGGACGGCGAGACGCTTCCACAACCCTCTTCGCTCGAAACCGTCATGGCCAACCCGGAGAATAAGGACGGCGTCGTTATCCTCGTCTCGCTGAAAGCCGTGTCCAGCAGAGCCGTGCGCATCAATGTGACGCTGCCGGAGGATGTTCTGGCCCGCATCGACGCCGTCGCCGCTGCTGCCGGCCTGTCACGCTCGGCCTTTCTCGCCAAGGCCGCGAAGCATGAGATCGAGCGCAACGCGGCCGCGTAGATTGGCAGTGCGTCCGGCAGAGTAGTACGGATCAATAGTGCAATCGGCATTGGAGAATGGTCAGGGTCTGGCGCTCCCCTTGTCCCTCAACGACATATATCAAACGGTGCTCCTGGCTGATACGCCGCGACCAGAGACCCTTTAGCTGCCGGCGTAAGGGTTCAGGCTTCCCAAGCCCTTCAAAGGGATGACGCATCGTGTCACGCAGCAACTCGTTAATCCGCGCCAGCGTCTTGCGGTCGTGTTCCTGCCAATAGAGATAGTCGTCCCAACCGCGCTGGTGCCAGGAGAGGATCATCCGGCCTCACTTCGGGTCGATGAGATCGTGATGAACGATATTCCGGCCGTTCTTGACGTCTTCGAACGCCTCCATCAGCCGGGCAGCGTTGGCCGGCGTGGACAACACATGCAGCGTCTCCATCATCCCCTCGTACTCGTCCTTGTCGATCAGGATCGCCGATGGCTTGTCGCGGCGAACGATCTCCACGGCGACGCGATCCTGCGAGACCTCATCGAGAAGGCTGGCGAGTTCGTTTCTGGCTTTTGAAAACATGACCGTGCGCATGATGATCTCCCGCAACGACTTGTGCAATATATGGTACAAGTTCACGGAAATGTCAATTTGAGCGACCAGACGCCCGCGTTCGCCAAACGCTTAGCGCACCCACCCCGTCGCCAGCGCACTCGCCCAGCTGTCGCGCCCATTCTCCCGCGCCAGCCGCGACATCGCCATGTGATCATAGGCAACGGTGCGAAACTGCGGCGCAAAGCCGGAGGCGGTCTTCTCGATGATGCAGTAGGAGGCCAGCGGATGTCCTGTTTCGACCTTGTGCTCATAAGGCGTGTCGTCGCTGTAACCGGGGCAGCCGACGCTGCCGGGATTGACGATCAGGCGCCCGTCGCTGAGGCGGACCATGCGCGGCACATGGCTATGGCCGCAAAGGATCAGCGGCTGCTCGATCCCCTCGGCCAGCGCCTCGATCTCCTCGAGAGGCTTCAGGAAAACATGACCGTCTGGCGAGACGGATTCCAGCCAATAGGTTTCGTCATGCCCAGGTGTGGCGTGGCAGAGATAGACCTCGTCGCGGTAGACGGCGCTGAACGGCAGGCTTCGCAGCCAGCCGAGATGCGCGGCGGAGAGCTGCCCATAAGCGTGCTGCTCCCAGGAGGGCATGGCGTCGGCGGGGCTTTCGATCAGGTAGCGATCGTGATTGCCGCGCACCGTCGGCGCATCAAGCGACATCAGCCTGTCCGCCGCCTTGCCCGCTTCGAGCGGCCCGCTCAGGCAATCACCGAGATTGACGATCTCGGAAATCCCAAGCGCCTCGATATCGGCAAGCACGGCTTCCAGCGCCAGGTGGTTGCCATGCACATCGGCAATCGCGGCAAAACGCATCGCTCAGCTCCCGCGATAGGTCGAGTAGCCATAGGGCGAGATCAGCAGCGGCACGTGATAATGCGCGCTCTCGTCGGCGATGCCGAAACGGATCGGCACGAGGTCGAGGAAGGCGGGGTGCGGGAGTGCCGCACCGGTGCCGCGCAGATAATCGCCGGCATGAAACAGAAGCTCGTAGGTCCCGGCCCTGAAACTCTCGCCAACAAGGATCGGCCCGCCATCGACGCGGCCATCGGCATTGGTGACGACAGTCTTCACATGCCGGCGAACCTCGGCCTCGATATGAAACAGCTCGATCTTCAGCCCCTCGGCCGGCTTGCCGGAGGCGGTATCGAGGACATGGGTGGTCAATCCGGTCATGAAATGGGCTCGCTGATAACAAAGGGAGTGTCGAAAAAATATTCTTCCAGATTGTTGCCCGGCCCGTCGCGATCGACAACCAGAAAATCGCTGACCGCGCCAAGCGACATCAAGGGATGATGCCAGACATTGCGCCCATAATTCACGCCCTGATCGCCCCGCGCCAGGAACACCTGCGGACGCCCCGGCTTGCCGCCCTCGTCCTTGGACACCACGACCAGAAACGGCCGGTCGGAGATCGGCGAGAAGCTCTGGCTGCCGAAAGGATGCCGCTCCATCATCCCGACTTCATAGGGAAAATCGCGCGGCTGCCCGCGAAACAGGCTTATGATCACTCGAGCGCCCTCGCCCACGACGTCAGCCGCGGCCAGCGCATGAAACCGCTCCGTGGTGCCGTTGTTGATATACCGCATCGTCGCCGGATCGGCTTCGATGACCTCGCCGAAGGGCGCGAAGGCGGCTTTGGTCAGCGGCTGGATATCGAGGAAGTCTGTCACGTCATTCGCCTTGTATGCGCCAGTGGCGTAGGGATTCGAGCTCGGAAATCAGCGTCTGCAGGTCGCGACGCACGGTGGTCCAGATCGCGGGCAAATCGGCGCGATAATAATGGTGGACCATGAGGTTGCGCATGCCCCGGATCTGCGCCCAGGGTATCTGCTCATGCTCACGAGGAAACTCCGGATGATTGCTGGCGATCCGCGATGCCGCCTCGCCGAGCAGGACCAGCGACATGGTCACCGCAAGCTGCGTGCGCACATCGGACAGGAAGGCCTGCTCGTCCATGTCTTCGGTGAGCATCCGCGCCTGTTCGGCGGCGGCCTGCATCCTGCCGATATAATCGACCAGCCTCTCCGCGCTCATATACGGGTCGCTTCCGACAATACACGCTCGCGAATGTTCTCAGGCAAGCCGCCCGGCGTCACCAGATCCACCTTCACCCCCAGAATATCCTTCAACTCTTCCAGCAATCCGCCGAGATCGAACAACGACGTTCCCGGCAGCGTATCGACCAGAATATCGAGATCGCTATCCACCCGATCCTCGCCGCGCGCCACCGAACCGAAGACACGCGGGTTCGCCGCGTTGAAGCGCGTCGTCGCCTCGCGGATCGCCTGCCTGTTTCTCTCCAGCACTTCGGATGGTCTCATGGTCTTCTCACACTACGACTCGGCAAGAATAATGGTCGAATTCATATCGGCTTGGCCTCTTCGAGAACGCGCCGTCGGACATCTTCGGGGAAGTCGCCAGGCGTCAAAAGATGAACATCCGTCCCCAGAATATCCTTCAACTCTTCCAGCAACCCGCCGAGATCGAACAACGACGTCCCCGGCAACGCATCCACTAGAATATCCAGATCGCTATCCGCCCGATCCTCGCCCCGCGCCACCGAGCCGAACACACGCGGGTTCGCCGCGTTGAAGCGCTTGGTCGCCTCGCGGATCGCCTGCCTGTTTTGCTCCAGCGCCTCGGATGGTCTCATAGTCTTCGCTCCTGTGCGACGACTATAAGCGGCGGATCGAAAAGAGAAAAGCGGTCTTCGAGACCGCCCGCTACTCACCCTGCATTCGCCACTGGCGAATAGAATCGAGCGCCGTCAGCAGATTGGGAACATCGTCCTTCGCGGTGGCCCAAACCTTATCCAAATCAATGTCGAAATATTCGTGAGCAATGCGGTTGCGCATGCCCCGCATGGCGGCCCAGGGAAATTCAGGGTGGTCGGATACGAACTCCGGATGCGCCTTGAGGAGTTGCGATGCGATTTCAGAAGCCATGAGCAGGCTCATACCCACAGCCCGCTGCAGGACAAGATTATCGATGAATTCTTCCCTGCTGACGTTTTCGATCATGCGATGGGCATCGGCCGCCGCCTGCCTCATACGATCGAGAAGCTTGGCGATCCGCTCCGGGCTCATATCGGCTTTGCTTCGTTCAGAACCTCACGGCGCACATCTTCCGGAAAGTCACCCGGTGTCAGCAAATGCACCTCGGTACCCAGCATCATCTGATCGAGCGCATCCTGCAAACCGCCCAGCGTCAGCAGCGTGCTTCCCGGCAAAGCGTCCACCAGAATATCCAGATCGCTATCGGCCCGATCCTCACCCCGCGCCACCGAACCGAACACACGCGGGTTCGTCGCGTTGAAGCGCGTCGTCACCTCGCGGATCGCCTGCCTGTTCTGCTCCAGCACTTCCGATGGTCTCATCGCCTTTGCTCCCTCTCGACAACTATAAGCGGCGGACCGACAAGAGAAAAGCGGCGTCGCTCAGCGCGAAGGCAGCAGCGCCTCAAGCCGCAGCAGCGCGATACGCTCCACCTGCGCGGTCGCCGTTTCGAATTCCGCGTCGCGGCTGTTGTCGATGCGCTTTTCGAAGGCCGAAAGGATCGCCTGCTTGTCGAGACCCTTCACCGCGATGATGAAGGGAAAGCCGAATTTTTCGACATAGGAGCGGTTGAGTTCGGTGAAGCGCTGGTGCTCCTCGGGGCTCAGCCGGTCGAGCCCGGCGCCGGCCTGTTCCTTTTTGCTGTCCTCCGTCAGCTCACCGGCGATCGCCAGGCGGCCGGCGAGATCCGGGTGGGCGCGCAGAACACCGAGGCGTTCCTCCGCGCTTGCGGCGCGGAAGATCGCCACCAGCGCCGTGTGCACGCGGTCGACATCGAGCGTCTCGCCGACGAAACCGTCGTCGAAGGCCCGCTCGGCGATGAAGGGCGAGTGTTCGAAGACGCCGCCGAAGCGGGAGATGAATTCGTCACGCGCGATCATCAGATGGCCTCCGGCTTGTGGTGCTTGTGCCAGTGCTCGGCGATCTCGATGCGGCGCGGGATCCACACCTTCTCGTGGTCGAGCACATATTGCATGAAGCGCTTCAGCGCCGCCGCGCGGCCCGGGCGGCCGACAAGACGGCAATGCAGGCCGATCGACATCATCTTCGGGCTGCCCGCCTCTCCTTCTTCATAAAGCGTGTCGAAGGCATCCTTGAGATAGGTGAAGAACTGGTCGCCCGAATTGAAGCCCTGCGGCGTGGCAAAACGCATGTCGTTGGTTTCGAGCGTATAGGGGATGATCAGGAACGGTTTGCCGTCCACGCCCTTCACCCAGAAAGGCAGATCGTCGGCATAGCTGTCCGACGAGTAAAGAAAGCCGCCCTCTTCCTGCACCAGCCGCAGCGTATTGTCGGATGGTTTGCCCTGGTACATGCCGTAGGGCCGCTCGCCGGTGAGCTCCGTGTGCAGCCGCACGGCCTCGAGAATATGCTTGCGCTCCAGCTCTTCCTGGAAATCCTTGTATTCCAACCAGCGGTAGCCGTGGCTGGCGATTTCCCAGCCGGCTTCCTTCATCGCCGCCACCGCCTCGGGGTTGCGCGCCATCGCCTGCGTCACGCCATAGACGGTCGCCTGCACCTTGAGTTCGGTGAACATCCGCCAAAGCCGCCAGAAACCGGCCCGCGAGCCGTATTCATAGATCGATTCCATGTTGAGATTGCGCTGGCCGGGCCAGGCTGCCGCGCCGACGATCTCCGACAGCAGGTTTTCCGAGGCTGCGTCGCCATCCAGAATGCAGCTCTCGCCGCCCTCTTCGTAATTGATGACGAACTGCACGGCGATATTGGCGCCGCCGGGCCATTTCGGGTCGGGGGTGTTGCGGCCATAGCCGACGAGATTGCGCGGGTAAGTCTCGGATACCATGAAATCACCTTCCAGAAAGTCGGCGAACGGTAACACCTCAAGAGCGAATGTCGAGACGGAAACTGCGCAACAGAGTTTTGCCTTTATGGCACAACCGCTTAGGCCGGAACGGGAACCCGCTCGCGCCGCGCGCTAACCTTGCCCATGGGATGCAGCGAATGCACCCTGAACGGCCCGCCATTGCCCTCTTCGACCATCAGCGCCACGTTCGATATCTTCACCGGATCGATGAGAACCGGTTCGAAAACGCTGCGCAGCGAACGCTCGATGCGCGACATGTCGACCAGGCTGACCGGACCGGTCAAAGGCATGTGGAAGCGGAATTCGTCCATCACATGGGGGCATCCCCAGCGGTGCAGATTGGCGAACTGCGCCGCCGAAAGCCCATCCGGATCGCTGCGCTCGATATCGGCGTCGCTGAGCGGCGCGCGAAACTGGTCGAACTGCTGCACGATCGAGGACGCCAGATACTGGACGTTGTCGCAGGGCAGCGACGGCACCAGGCTGAAGATGCTACCGGTGCGCGCAACCTCGAGCCGAGGAATGGAAAACGGCGTCAGCGTGCCGCAGAAGCGCATCAGTTCCCGCAGGAGTTGCGGCTCCGACATCTCGGTCGCAAGCCGGAATGGTGCCTTCAGCGCGCCGTGAAAACCGTAGCGCCGCGGCACCGCCGTATGAAAGGCGACCTCGTGAATGCTGAGCCCGCGGATCGCCGTGGGCTCCACCATTTCGCCGGAAAACACGTTTCGGCCAAGCCAATTGGCAGCCGCGTGCGACAGCGGGTCATTCGCGGCAGGCGTGAAGCAGATGGCGTATCGCATGCAATTTTCTCCGTCGGCACCACGCGCGACTCGTCAGCGCGCCGCCGTTTTGCAAGCAGATAGGCGATTTGCATGACAGATTGACGAAGGATAGCGAGTGCTAATTCACGTTTAACGTGAATTGATGTTTATCTCGCGAAAGTGGCTGCTGATTTCAGGATTAAACAGCGCAAAACGGAAAAGCGTGAGCGAAACGGGAAGATTCAAGCGATCGCGAGGCACTTTAGCGTGAAGCGACGTGAATATGATTGATCAGGTGAAAGCTCTCGGGCACCGCAAACGGTATCGCGTTGCCAACAGACATGTGCACAACCGCCTCGGCCAGCCGGTGCGCGAGGCCGAAGCTGACCTTGAAGCCACCGGTCAGCGCCAGCAATCGCTCATGTTCGGGATGCGGGCCGATCATCGGATCGCGGTCGATCGCCTTCGGCCGCAGCCCGGCCCAGCGCTCGATAACGGGCGCGTCGTGCAGCAGAGGCACCAGCGCCCGTGCCTTCTCGACCAGAACATCCAGCTGCCCGTCAGTCGCAAAGGGTGCGTCGAAGCGGTTCTCGCTGGTGCTGCCGATCGCGACATGCCCGCCCTCATGCGCCACCACATAAAGCCCATCGCGGAAGATTGTCGGAAGGCCAGGATCGATATCGGCCTTCAGGAGCGCCGACTGGCCCTTCACCGGCTGCCCGAGCGGCTGTGTCAGCCCTGCCGTGCCGCGCGCCAGAAGCGGAAACGACTGGTAGCCGGCAGCAATGATGCAATGTCCGAAGGCAATCGCACCGGTATCGGTCTCGGCGATCCCGCGCTCGGCGTCGATGCCGCGAACGGCTGAATTCTCGATGATGCGGATATGTCCGGCGCGGCGGAGAAAGGCTGCGAGCACACCCGTCAGAGATCGCGGCGCCACACGGCCGGCCAGCGTGTCATGCACGAAGCCGCCCTCCATACCGGAAGCGTCCGGCCAGCCGGATACTGCGGGCGTATCGATCACATGCCAATGGAAGCGGCGCTCGCCGGCATGCCAGTGGCTGTCGGCATCGCCGGAATGCCCGAGCGCGATATCGCGCAGATGCGGCTTGGGCAGCGGGATCAGGCGGCCGGAGCGACGGTAGCCCGTTGAGAGTCCGGTCTCGGCCTCCAGCCGCGCCACTTCGGCCTCCAGCGCCACCAGCGCATCGAACTGAAACTGCTTCTTCGGGTTCCATTTATCCGGCATGTGCGGCATCAGCGCGCCGAGCAACCCGCCGCTCGCCCCGCCTCCAAGCACGCCGGCATCGATCAGCACCGCGTCGATCCCCATGCGCTCGGCGTGAACGGCGGCCCAAAGCCCCATGATGCCGCCGCCGACGATCAACAGTTCAGTGGACGATTGACCCGAGGGCAAGGCCGGACTATCGGCTGTTGACATGACAGACATCGATCCCGATCAGATTAATTTAGCACAGGCTGAGATGGCGAACCGGCCGCTTGAATGGCGCGACGGCGATATGCCCTATTCGCCGGCCTTTGGCGACCATTTTTATTGCCAGACCGACGGCCGCCTCGAATGCGGCCATGTCTTCCTCGCCGGAAACGGCCTGCCCGAGCGATGGGCCGAGGCGCAAAACTTCCTGATCGGCGAACTTGGTTTCGGCACCGGCCTGAACTTCGCCGAGACCTTCAGGAACTGGAAGCTGAAGCGCGCGGAAGGCCAGCATCTGCACTTCATGTCCTTCGAGCTCTACCCGATGCGGCGCGACGAGATCGACCGCGCGCTGTCGCACTGGCCGGAGATCGACGCCGAGCGCATCGCGCTGGTCTCGGCCTGGCCGGATATGCCCGAGGGCACCGTGTCGTTGAAGCTCGACGACCAGACCACGCTCAGCGTCGTCTGCGGCCGGGCGCTCGAAGGCGTAGCAGCCGCCGAGGCGGGTTTCGATGCCTGGTATCTGGATGGCTTTGCGCCTTCGCGCAATGCCGACATGTGGTCGCAGGAACTGATGACGCTCGTCTGTGAAAAGACGGTCCCTGGCGGCACCTTCGCCACCTACGCAGCGGCCGGCTTCGTCCGGCGCAATCTGGGCGCCGCGGGCTTTGTGGTCGAGCGTCGTCCGGGCTTTGCGGGCAAACGCGAAATGCTGTGCGGCGTCAAGCGCGCCGAAGGCTAGCCCCCTAGAGCTGGGCCAGCTCTAGACTAGCTCAGCGAAATCCCGCTGGCGCGGCCTTCCTTGCCGAGCCACAGCGCGATCTTTTCTTCCAGCAGCTCCGGGCTGATCGGCTTGGCCATGTAGTCGTCCATGCCGGCGTCGAGGCAAAGATCGCGGTCGGCGTCGAGCGCGTGCGCGGTGACGCCGATGATCGGCACCCGGTGTCCTTGCCCGCGCTCGAGCTCGCGGATGCGCCGCGCCGCGTCGTGGCCGTTCATCACGGGCATCGACACGTCCATCATGATGATGCGCGGCGTATAGGCTTCCCACGCCTCGACGGCCTCTTCGCCGTTCTTGACGACGAGGAAGTTGAGCCCCGTCGCCTGCAGGATTTGCGTGAAAACGATCTGGTTGACCTCGTTGTCTTCGGCGACGAGCACGTCGATGAAGGACGGCGGCGCTCTTTCGTTGAGAGCTTCCGGCAGTAATTCGGGTTCGAGCGGCGGCGCCTCGATGACGGGGCGCAGCGTCGGCGCCAGCCTGATCCGGTTGGTGCGCACGACATCGACGATGGTGTTGCGCAACACGTTGGCGCGGGCCGGCTTCATCAGATGCGCCTGGCCGTTCAGCGCCGCGAATTCCTTCTCGGTGCCGGAGATATCCATCGACGTCAGGAAGACGATCGGCAGGTCGGCGAAGCGTTCGTCGGCGCGCAACAGGCGGGCGATATCGGCTCCGTTCATGCCGGGAATCTGGTAGTCGAGCACCAGCGCATCGATCGAAACGCCAAGTGCGGATGCTTCCTCGAGAATGGCGAGCCCCTCGACGCCGTCTTCGGCGGCCGCGCCATCGAAGCCCCATTGCGTGAGCTGCTCGGTCAGGATCTGGCGGTTGACGGCGTTGTCGTCGATGACAAGCACGCGCGCGCCGCGCACATTGACCGGCAGCGGCCGCGGCTCGGCCCGCTTGGCGCCGACGGTAAACGGCAGGGTGACGGTGAAGACCGAGCCCTCGCCGACAGCGCTTTCGACCTCGATATAGCCGCCGAACAGATCGACGAGACCCGCCGTGATCGCCAGCCCCAGCCCGGTGCCTTCGTGGCGCCGCGTCGAGGAGGAATCGATCTGCGAGAACTTGCCGAAGATCTGGTCGAGCCGGTCCTTCGGCATGCCGATCCCGGTATCCTCGATGCGCAGCGTCGCCATGATCTCGTCGGCCGCACCGGCGACATAGCCGAGCTCGACCAGCACATGGCCCCGCTCGGTGAACTTGACGGCGTTACCCACAAGATTGGTGACGATCTGGCGAAAACGCCCGGCATCGCCGATGATGGCTGCAGGCAGGCCCGGCATGACGCGCACCAGAAGCTCGATGCTCTTTTCCGCCGCCAGCGACGACAAGAGCGTCACCACGTCCTCGACGGCCTCGATCGGATCGAAGGTCACGCGCCGCAGCGTCATCTGCCCGGAATCGATCTTCGAGAAGTCGAGGATGTCGTTGATGATGGTCATCAGCGCATTGCCGGACTTGGTGATGATATCGACGAAAGTCTTCTGGCGCGTATCGAGATTAGTCTTCGACAGCAGTTCCGCCATGCCGAGAACGCCGTTCATCGGCGTGCGGATTTCATGGCTCATATTGGCCAGGAACTCCGACTTCACCCGGTCAGCGACCTCGGCGCGTTCAAGCAGGCTCTCCAGATCGACTTCGCGGATCTTCATCGCCGAAATGTCGGTAAACAGCACCACCCAATGCCGGCGCGCGCTGACCATGACGTCCATCTGCACCCAGCGGCCATCGGGCACGCGAAAGAGATGCGACGCCGGCTGGCCGTCGGCAAGCGCCTGGCCGATATCGTTGAGCAGGTGATCGGCATCTTCCGAGAAATCACCGCGCGTGGCGCAGAAGGCCAGCATCTCGCGCCAGTTGCGCCCGATGGCGACGCGCTCGGATGCAAGGTCCAGCATCCCGGCCAGCGCATCGTTGCTGAGCAGGATTTCGCCATCCTGCAGCACGAGCAGCCCCTGCGACATCGCATGCGTCGCATCGCCCATCAGCTCGCCGAGGTTTTCGAGCTCTTCGCGGGCGGCGTGGATTTCGCGCTCATGCCGGCGCACGGCCGACACGTCGGCATAGGTCAGCAGGATGCGATCCGTCGAGATCTTGCGGCTGTCGACCAGGAGAAACTTTTCGCCCCAGTTGATCTCGGCTGCAGCCGGCTGGTCGGAGCGGAACTGATCGGTGCGCCGCGCAAGGATTTCCTCGGCGGTCACGCCCGGCGGATAGCGCCCCAGCGTGTGGTTGTACTCGACAAGCTCGGCAAAGCCCTTGCCATCGAACAGGCCTTCGGGCAGCTCGGAGATCGTGTAGAAGGCGTGGTTGCCGTAGCGGATTGTCAGATCGCTCTCGAGGATGAGAACGCCGACCGGCAGCGAATTCAGCACGCGCGCCATGTCGCGATGGAGAATTTCGGTATGCGCCTGCGCGGCGATGAGCGCGCTTTCGCGCTCCTTCAACAGCGAGACATCCGAGTAGGACCCGACCGTATAGTGCCGGCCGTCGCCGCCATCGATCCGGTTGATCTGCGCAAGGATAGGATAGACCCCGCCATCCGCGCGAGGAACCAGGCTCTCGATATCGCGCGCCTCTCCCTTGGCCAGCGCCTGCACATGGCCGCGGCTCACCATGTCGCCGGACGCCGTGCCGAACATCTCGCGTTCGGTCTTGCCCAGCGACTCGGCGCGCGGCAGCCCCGTCAGCTGTTCGTAAGATGCGTTGGCATAAACCAGCCGGTGATCCTGATCGCGCACGAAGGCGGCAACCGGAAGCGCCTCGATCACATCGCGCAGGAAGTCGATATCCGTGCTGTTGTCACTGAGCGCCCGCGTCGCCGGCCATTTCGGCCGCGCCGCCTTGCGTGCTTCTTCGAACATGCCGAGCACGTAGATCCGTTCCTCCGACAGCGCGAAGCTCTCGATCCGCACGCGGTCGTGGAGATCGCTTGTTGCGTCGAAGCAGAGCGCGCTTTCCTCGCTGCCGAACACCAGCGCGCGCCGCTCCTTGTCCTCGCGGTCCTGCTCTTCCGGACGGTCGAACAGCTCGCGGCTGCGCCGGCCGATAAAATCGGAAATCTCCTTGCCGAAGAAATCCGCATAGGCCTGGTTGACCGCGACATAGCGCAGCTCGCTGTTCTTGACATAGGCAGGGTTGTCCAGATCCGCGATCCGGCCGCATGCCAGTTCGAGAATGTCCCCGTTCGGTCCCAAAAACACCTGCTCCACCATGAAAACACTAGGCAAATTGCTACGCCATCGACCATAGCCGAGAGGCGTTTAACAACGAATTAACCATGACCCGGCGAAACAAAAATAACGCTGCAAATTGAGAAGAGTAGAAGAAGAGCATGCGTGGTTGCAGCGACTGATGCTCCTGTCATCGCCAAGCAAAACCTCGAAAACCGTGCTAAAATCGCAGCCATTTCTTAGGCCGCCGCGATATTCTGCTGCCGGCTGCAAGAAGAACTCGTCCGCTATAGGAGGCGAACATGTCCGTACTTCATAAAAGCATGGCGACCGGCTCTATCCTGCTCACGCTGACAGCGGCGACGCTGACATCAGCCTCGCCGGCGATGGCGCATGAACATTACGCCTGGGGCGGTGCCGCGGCCGGCTTCGTCGGTGGCGTGCTGCTGTCGCAGGCGCTGCGCCCCTACCCCTACACATACGGCTATCCCGACGGCTACGGTTATCCCTATGCCTATGGCTATCGCTACGGATATCCCTATCGGGCATACCGGCCCTACCGCGCCTATCCGGTCTACCGCACGCATTACGTCCAGCCCTACCGCACCTGCCATCTCGAATGGCGGCGCAACGGATGGGGCGAGGCCTACCGCGTTCGCGTCTGTCCGTACTGACATTTCAGCCGATCGCCCGACCACGGCGCGCGATACGCCTCCCGCGCCGTGGCCCTGCTCGGCCTTTTCCGCCCCTCCCCTTGACTTTCCGGCGGAACTAGACCAAATGCAGGCCAGCTTTCACCTTCCGGCCGCCGCGTGAGCGTGCCCCTGCCAGCAAATAGGATGCAGGAAGAAGGACAAAGCGCATTTCGAATGGACCGCATCCCAAGGGACGCGGCAGAAGCGCTGGAAAGCTTTTTCCAACAAGACAAGTTCCCACTTCACGCGGGGTTCTTGACGCCAGAGTAACACCGGACCGCAAACCCGCGTTCCGGCGGTATTGTTTTGGCGCCCCTGAAAAGGTTATGACTTGACCAATTTTGAATCGCTTGGTGTCTCCAAGCCGATCGTCGCCACACTGTTCCAGCTCGGCATCGAAACGCCGACCCCCATCCAGGAAAAGGCGATCCCGCTTCTTCTCGAAGGCCGCGACCTGATCGGCCTCGCCCAGACCGGCACCGGCAAGACGGCCGCCTTCGGCCTGCCGCTGATCGAAAAGCTGATCCCGGAAGAACGCCGCCCCGACAACCGTACCACCCGTACGCTGATCCTGGCGCCGACCCGCGAACTGGTGAACCAGATCGCCCAGAACCTGAAGAACTTCCTGCGCAAGTCGCATCTGCGCATCAACGTCGTCGTCGGCGGCGTGTCGATCAACAAGCAGCAGCTGCAGCTTGAAAAGGGCACCGACATCCTGGTCGCCACCCCCGGCCGCCTGCTCGATCTCGTCGCCCGCCGCGCCATCGGCCTGACCGCCGTGCGCTACCTCGTGCTCGACGAAGCCGACCAGATGCTCGACCTCGGCTTCGTGCATGACCTGCGCAAGATCTCCAAGATGGTGCCGAAGCGTCGCCAGACGATGCTCTTCTCCGCCACGATGCCGAAGGCGATCGCCGATCTCGCCGCCGACTTCCTGACCGATCCGGTCAAGGTCGAAGTGACGCCTCCGGGCAAGGCCGCCGACAAGGTCGAGCAGTATGTTCACTTCGTCAACGGCAAGAACGACAAGACCGATCTCCTCAAGAAGTCGCTCTCCGAAAACCCCGATGGCCGCGCCATCGTCTTCCTGCGCACCAAGCACGGCGCCGAGAAGCTGATGAAGCATCTCGAACACGTCGGCTACTCCGTCGCCTCGATCCACGGCAACAAGAGCC
>NZ_DDHH01000213.1:0-142 GCF_002338015.1 Rhizobium sp. UBA1881 | reverse complement strand
ATCCACGGCAACAAGAGCCAGGGCCAGCGCGAGCGCGCGCTGAAGGCCTTCAAGGACGGCGATATCAAGACGCTGATCGCGACCGACGTCGCTGCCCGCGGTATCGACATCCCGGCTGTCAGCCACGTCTACAACTACGACC
>NZ_DDHH01000016.1:0-22600 GCF_002338015.1 Rhizobium sp. UBA1881 | reverse complement strand
CGTCAGATGCGTCGCGTTTTCTTCCATGGCATCCGCAGGCGACGCGATCGTCACCAGCCCTGCGCCGGCCTTCAATCCAGACATGGCCGACATCCGCGCCGCGCCCGTCTTGCCCTTCTCGCCCGAGAAGACCACGAGGTGGCCGCGCTTGTACTTGTGCGTCTCCTGCCCCGATGACGGCAGCCACCGCTGCCACTGTTCCGGCCGGTTCTCCGCCAGCTTGCCCGATGCCTGCCCGCGCACGATCCGCGCGGGTATGCCGATGTCGAGCACCTCGAGTACGCCCGGTAGCTCCCGCCCCGGCATCAATAGGTGGCCCGGCTTGCGCGTCATGAAGGTGATCGTGCGCTCGGCGGTAAATGCCGCCCCCAGCACCATCCCAGTCCGGCCGTCGATGCCGGATGGCAGGTCGACGGCAAGCACCGGCAGGCGAGCCTCCTCGATACGCTCTATGACCGCACTGACGGCCTTGGGCACCGCCCGCGTCAACCCAGCCCCGAACAGCGCGTCGATCACGACGTCGCCCTCGGCAGGCCGGTATTCCTCGATAGGCGCGCCCCTACCAAGCCAGCCGCTAAAAGCCCGTGCGGCGTCGCCCTTCAGCCGAGCGGTATCCCCCAGATGAAACACCGCAACCTCGACACCGCTATCCTGTAGACACTGCGCCGCCACATAGCCGTCGCCGCCATTGTTGCCGGGACCGCACAGAACCACGGCGCGCCTCGCAGACGGATAGTGCCGCAGGAAACTCGCCGCCACGCCGGCACCCGCCTGCAGCATGAGCCCGAAACTGTCGATGCCGGAGGCTGCTGCGGCGGCATCGACGGCGGTCATTTCGGCGGGTGTAAGGAGAAGGTCGGCGAGTTGATTGTCCATTCGGCCATTCAAGCAGAATCCGCCTAAAAAACAACCGATTGGCGCAAAATCTGGAAGGTTATTATTTAGTCATTTGCATATCTTTTAATCTGCACTACAAGCCAGAAAGCAAGCATCAGACATCGCGAATATTCCTCATTTCGGTCGAAATTTAAGCTTTTCGCTTGCAACCCGCGTCTTTTTTGACAAAAAAATCGTTGAAATTGCTGAAAATCGCTCGACTTTCGGTCTCCGACTGCCATTTCGACGAAGATTCCGCTTTCCAACTGGCACGATAACTGCATTCTATCGGGGGGTGGGTATGAGCCTGCTATAACGGGAGAAGCGGAGAGTCATTTTCTCATGAAAAAGATCGAAGCGATCATTAAGCCCTTCAAGCTTGACGAAGTGAAGGAAGCCCTTCAGGAAGTTGGCCTGCAGGGGATCACAGTCACGGAAGCAAAGGGCTTCGGTCGCCAAAAAGGCCACACGGAATTGTACCGTGGCGCGGAGTATGTCGTCGATTTCCTGCCGAAGGTGAAGGTCGAAGTCGTCCTCGCCGACGAGAACGCGGAGGCCGTCATCGACGCGATCCGCAAGGCCGCGCAGACGGGCCGTATCGGCGACGGCAAGATTTTTGTATCCAATATCGAAGAAGTCATTCGTATCCGTACCGGCGAAACCGGTGTCGATGCGATCTGACCTGTTTGGTCCAGGCGAGGCAATCGTCTCGTCTTCTCAAATGAAGGAACCATTTTATGGCGACCGCAAGCGAAATCCTCAAGCAAATCAAGGATAACGACGTCAAGTTTGTTGACCTGCGCTTTACCGATCCCAAGGGCAAGCTGCAGCACGTCACGATGGACGTGGTTTGCGTCGATGAAGACATGTTCGCCGATGGCGTCATGTTCGACGGCTCCTCGATCGGCGGCTGGAAGGCGATCAACGAATCCGACATGGTGCTGATGCCCGACACGGAAACGGTCCATATGGACCCGTTCTTCGCGCAGTCCACCATGGTCATCCTCTGCGACATTCTCGATCCGGTCTCCGGCGAAGCCTATAACCGCGATCCGCGCGGCACCGCCAAGAAGGCCGAAGCCTATCTGAAGGCATCCGGCATCGGCGACACGGTCTTCGTTGGCCCGGAAGCCGAGTTCTTCATCTTCGACGACGTTCGCTACAAGGCTGATCCTTACAACACCGGCTTCAAGCTCGACTCGACCGAACTGCCGTCCAACGACGACACCGAATACGAGACCGGAAACCTCGGCCACCGTCCGCGCGTCAAGGGCGGCTATTTCCCGGTTCCGCCGATCGACAGCTGCCAGGACATGCGCTCCGAAATGCTGACGGTTCTCTCGGAAATGGGCGTCGTCGTCGAAAAGCACCACCACGAAGTGGCCGCTGCGCAGCACGAACTCGGCATCAAGTTCGACACGCTCGTTCGCAACGCCGACAAGATGCAGATCTACAAGTACGTCGTGCACCAGGTCGCCAATGCCTATGGCAAGACAGCAACCTTCATGCCGAAGCCGATCTTCGGCGACAACGGCTCGGGCATGCACGTCCACATGTCGATCTGGAAGAGCGGCAAGCCGAGCTTCGCGGGTGATGAATATGCAGGTCTCTCCGAGAGCTGCCTCTACTTCATCGGCGGCATCATCAAGCATGCCAAGGCGCTGAACGCCTTCACCAACCCGTCGACGAACTCCTACAAGCGTCTCGTCCCGGGCTATGAAGCACCGGTTCTGCTCGCCTATTCGGCGCGCAACCGCTCGGCCTCCTGCCGCATTCCGTTCGGCAGCAACCCGAAGGCAAAGCGCGTTGAAGTCCGCTTCCCGGATCCGATGGCGAACCCCTACCTCGCCTTCGCCGCCATGCTGATGGCAGGCCTCGACGGCATCAAGAACAAGATCCATCCCGGCAAGGCCATGGACAAGGATCTCTACGACCTGCCGCCGAAGGAACTGAAGAAGATCCCGACGGTGTGCGGTTCGTTGCGTGAAGCGCTGGAAAGCCTGGACAAGGACCGCAAGTTCCTGACCGCCGGCGGCGTCTTCGACGACGACCAGATCGACTCGTTCATCGAGCTGAAGATGATCGAGGTCATGCGCTACGACATGACCCCTCATCCGGTCGAATACGACATGTACTACTCGGCGTAAGCCCTCAGAAAGCCCCGGTTCGCCGGGGCTTTCGTCTATTCGATGTCACGGAAGCCTGCCGCGGATGTGACACTCATGTGACGAGTTCTCGCACAAATCTTGATTTGAGTGAGATCAATCACCAAATCAGGTGATGAAAGGAAGTCGTACCATGAAAGAAAGACTAGCTAAGTTCAGTATCGGCGAAGTGGTTCGGCACAAGGTATTTCCGTTTCGCGGCGTCATCTTCGATGTCGATCCGGAATTCGCGAATACGGAAGAATGGTGGAATTCTATTCCCGCCGACGTGCGCCCCAACAAGGACCAGCCCTTCTACCACTTGCTTGCCGAAAACGAAGAGAACGAATACGTCGCCTACGTGTCCGAACAGAACCTGATGAATGACGAAAGCGGCGAACCGCTTCGCAATGAACAGGTCTACCAGATTTTCGATATGGCACCGACAGGGCAGTTCAAACCCAAGATGAGCTTCACCCACTAAGCCGCTGCATATCCATTTCAAAACCCCGCCTTCCCAGCGGGGTTTTTCTTTGGTCATGAGCCAGATTGCAGGCAACAAAAAACCCGGCTCGAAGCCGGGTTTCTCGACAATCCGTAAGGATCGAAATTACTGGGCCTTGGCAGCCTTCTGGGCGTCTTCAAGCTTCTTGCGTGCTTCGTCAGCCTTCTTCTGCATGCTGTCCTGCAGGCTCTTCTGGCTTTCAGCGAGCTTGGAAGCGGAAACCGCTTCGCCGTCGAATGCGCCGGTGAAGCCTTCAAGCGAAATCTTGATCGGGTTC
Source organism: Rhizobium sp. UBA1881 (assembly GCF_002338015.1). Classification (NCBI taxonomy): domain Bacteria; kingdom Pseudomonadati; phylum Pseudomonadota; class Alphaproteobacteria; order Hyphomicrobiales; family Rhizobiaceae; genus Rhizobium; species Rhizobium sp. UBA1881. The sequence continues at coordinate 18,798 of NZ_DDHH01000016.1, read as the reverse complement.
GGCGCGCGGCGGAAGTTGATCGAGGTCAGAACGAGGTCGGTGCCCTTCTTCAGGCTGGCGACCATGGCGTCAGTCAGCGGGATCTGCGCGACGCAACGATCCGGCATGCACATCAGATAGTCGATCTTCTGCGGCTTGCCGCCGTCGATCTGCATGCCGATACCCGGCGGGATCAGACGTGCCGGAGGAACAGAAACCTGCAGGCTCTTGTTGTTCACCTTGCCGGAAACGGTGATGAGGCCAACGCCCGTAACGAGCTGACCGCCGGTGGCCAGAACAACGTTCTGCACGACGCAGACGTCATTGTCTTCCTGCTTGTTGCAGGTCTTGTACCAACCAAGGCGCGGTGCGCCGGCAGCCTGTGCGCCAGCGTCGGCAGACGCGTCCTGCGCATAAGAAGACACCGGAGCCACTGCGGCGCCAAGCATCACTGCCATTACGGACAGGGCTGCCCGTGTTTTCTTTTCAGACTTGAACATCATAACGAATTCCGTCTCCTGATATCCCGTTGGGACAGCCCATTTGCCGTCCTCACCAACAGGGTTGTTCGCATCTGACCTCTTAAAACAATGAGGCAAATGCATGACCCCCCGACTTCGGGGTCCCTGTTACATCGCGTTGCTGGAGATTTCCAGTGTTTCTTTGGCGTTTTGGGCGCCGCTGGAAAGAATTTGCCGTGGATGGTGAATTGGGCCGGCCGCATGGTAGTCTTCGCGCGAATCGTGCCGTTTTCCGGAAAGGATTTCGACTATGCTCCGGATCGTTCTCCCCGTCGTCTTCACCCTGGTTTGCGGGGCAGCCGCTGCCGAGCCCGTGCATGGCATCGCAATGCACGGCGCCCCTGCTCTGCCTGAAGATTTCAAGCACCTCCCCTACGTCAATCCCGACGTGAAGAAGGGCGGCAAGATCTCTTATGGTGTCGTCGGCACCTACGACAACCTGAACCCGTTCATCCTGAAGAGCATGCGCACCACGGCGCGCGGCATGTGGGACCCCGAATACGGCAATCTGGTCTATGAAACGCTGATGCTGCGCTCGCGCGACGAGCCCTTCACGCTTTATGGCCTCCTTGCGCAATCCGTCGAATGGGACGACGACCGGACCTATATCCAGTTCAACCTGAACCCCGCCGCCAAATGGTCGGACGGCCAGCCGGTCACGCCCGAGGATGTCATCTTCTCCTTCAACATCCTGAAGGAAAAGGGCCGCGTGCCCTTCAGCACGCGCCTCAATGCCGTCGAGAAAATGGAGAAGGTCGGCGATCACAGCGTGCGTTTCACCTTCAACGACAAGGCCGACCGCGAATTCCCGCTGATTCTCGCCGGCTCGACGCCGATCCTCCCCAAGCACGCGATCGACGCGGAGAATTTCGACCGCTCGACACTGAAACCGCCGGTCGGCTCCGGTCCCTACAAGATCAAGTCGCTGAAGCCGGGCGAAAGCATCACCTTCGAGCGCGACCCGAACTATTGGGGGAAGGATATCCCGGCCAAGGTCGGCCTCGACAATTACGACCAGATCACCGTCCAGTATTTCCTGCAGGACACGACATTGTTCGAATCGTTCAAGAAGGGCGATGTCGATATCTATCCGGATGGCAGCCCCGGCCATTGGGCGAGCGCTTATAATTTCCCGGCTGTCACATCAGGCAATGTCGTCAAGGACACCTTCCAGCCCAAGCTGCCATCGGGCATGTTCGGCTTCGTCTTCAACACCCGCCGGCCGCTCTTCGACAATGTGAAGCTGCGCGAGGGCCTGTCGCTGATCTTCGATTTCGAATGGGCCAACAAGAACCTGTTCTCCAGCGCCTATATCAGGACGCAGAGCTACTGGCAGAATTCCGAGCTCTCCAGCTTCGGCGTGCCCGCCGACGAGCGCGAACTGAAGCTGCTCGGCCCGATCAAGGATCGCATCGATCCCGCCATCCTCGAGGGCACCTACAAGCTTCCTGTGACCGACGGTTCCGGCCGCGACCGCAATGTGCTGAAGCATGCTGTCGCGCTTCTCAAGGAGGCCGGCTACACGATCAAGAACGGCAAGATGAGCGACGCCAATGGCCGCCCGCTCGCCTTCGAGATCATGACGCAGAACACCGACCAGGAGAAACTCGCCGTCTCCTACCAGCGCTCGCTGCAGCTGCTCGGCATCAACGCCTCGATCCGCACGGTGGATGATTCGCAGTATCAGAGCCGCACCAACACCTTCGACTACGACGTCATCGTCAAATCCTTCACCTCGTCGCTATCGCCTGGCATCGAGCAGGTCGGTCGCTGGTCGTCGGCCTCGCGGGATCGCGATGGCACCGACAATTTTGCGGGCGTTGCCGATCCCGATGTCGATACGCTGATCCAGCACATCCTCAATGCGCGTTCGGCCGAGGATTTCACCGCCGCCGTCCGCTCGCACGACCGACTGCTCCTGTCGGGTCACTACGTGCTGCCGCTCTATCACGTCGACAACCAGTGGGTCGCCCGCAACAAGCGTATCGGCCACCCCGACCAGGTGCCGCTCTACGGCTACCAGCTGCCAGCTTGGTGGGATCAGAGCGTCCAATAACAGGTGGTTCTCTTTTCCTGCCTGGTTGAACTGGCCACCCTCAGCGACTAGATGGCTTCAAACGCCCTTTCGGGGCCAGCATTCAGAAAAGGAAAGCCCATGGAACGCATAGTCATCGACGTCGTCTCGGATGTCGTCTGCCCCTGGTGCTATCTCGGCAAGGCGCGGCTGGAGCTCGCGATCGCAGAAGTCCAGGACGAAGTCGGCGTCGACGTCAACTGGCGCCCCTATCGCCTCAACCCGGATTACCCGCCCGAAGGCGTAGACCAGAAGGCAGCGCTTGAGAAGAAGCTCGGCGGTGCCGAGCGTGTCGCCGAAGGGCACAAGATGCTCACCGAACTCGGCCGCGAGGTCGGAATCAACTTCAATTTCGATGCCATCAAGATCGGCCCGAACACGCTCGACGCCCACCGCCTCATTCACTGGGCCATGATTGAGGATCGCGACAAGGCTGACCGCGTGGTCGATGGCCTGTTCAAGGCGAATTTCGAGCAGGGCCTGAATGTCGGCGATCACACTGTGCTGCTCGATATCGCCGAGAAGTCCGGCCTCGACCGCGCCGTCACCGCCTCCCTGCTTTCGTCGGATGCCGACAAGGGTCTCGTCGTCGAGGAAATCGAATCGGCGCAGAAGATGGGCGTCAACGGCGTCCCCTTCTTCATCTTCGACCAGCAATACGCCGTCAGCGGCGCCCAGACGCCCGATGTCATCGCCGGCGCGCTGCGCGATATCGCCAAGGCCAAGGCCGAAGCCCGCGCCGGGATGAACTGATCGACTGATTTTTCGATATTGTTGCATGCAAATCCGGACGGAAAGCTCAGGCTTTCCGTCCCGATTTGCTTTAGCCCTTCGCCAACTCCGCCAGCTGCGTCATGATCACAGCCGCACCCTGCAGCCGCTTCTCCGGCGTCGGCAGGTCGCGGGTCAGGAACACGCTGTGGTCGGGGCGGATTTTCGCCATCGAGCCCTGCTTGGCGATATAGCCCACCAGATTGCCGGGGTTCGGGAATTCCTTGTTGCGGAACTGGATGACCACGCCCTTCGGCCCGGCATCCACCTTCTCGACATTGGCGATTCGGCACAGCGATTTGACGTAGACGATCTTCAGCAGATGCTGCACCTCGATCGGCATCGGCCCGAAACGGTCGATCATCTCGGCGCCGAAGGCATCGATCTCCTTGAGCTCGGTGATCTCGCCGAGACGCCGGTAGAGCGCCATGCGCAGGTGCAGGTCCGGCACGTAGCCATCGGGGATCATCACCGACGTGCCCACCGAAATCTGCGGCGACCAGCCGGTGTCCTGTATCTCGTCGACGCCCTTCACCTCGGCCACCGCCTCTTCCAGCATCTGCTGGTAGAGCTCGAAGCCGACCTCCTTGATGTGGCCGGACTGCTCCTCGCCCAGCAGGTTGCCGGCGCCACGGATATCGAGATCGTGGCTGGCAAGCTGGAAGCCGGCGCCGAGCGTGTCGAGCGATTGCAGCACCTTCAGCCGGCGCTCGGCCGTCGCGGTCAGCACCTTGTTGACGGGCAGCGTGAACAGCGCGAAGGCGCGCACCTTGGAGCGCCCGACGCGGCCGCGCAGCTGGTAGAGCTGCGCCAGGCCGAACATGTCGGCGCGATGCACGATCAGCGTATTGGCCGTCGGCACGTCGAGGCCGGATTCGACGATGGTCGTCGATAGCAGCACATCGTAACGCCCCTCGTAGAAGGCGTTCATGATATCCTCGAGCTCGCCCGGCGGCATCTGGCCGTGCGCGATGGCAACCTTCAGCTCCGGCAAGTCGGACTGCAGGAAGGCATGAACCTCTTCGAGATCGGCCAGACGCGGGCAGACATAGAAACTCTGGCCGCCGCGATAATGCTCGCGCATCAGCGTCTCGCGGATCACGAGCGAATCGAACGGCGAGATGAAGGTGCGCACCGCCATGCGGTCGACCGGCGGCGTGGTGATCAGCGACAGCTCGCGCACACCGGTCATCGCCAGCTGCAGCGTACGCGGGATCGGCGTCGCCGACAGCGTGAGAACGTGAACGTCGCTCTTCAGCTCCTTCAGCCGCTCCTTGTGCTTGACGCCGAAATGCTGCTCTTCGTCGATGATCAGCAGGCCGAGATTGGCGAACTGGATGCCGGAGCCGAGCAGCGCATGCGTGCCGACGACGATATCGGTCTTGCCGTCGGCGATCTCCTTCTTCGTCAGCGCCAGTTCCTTGGAGCCGACGAGGCGCGAGGCCTGCTGCACGCGCACCGGCAGGCCGCGGAAGCGCTCGGAGAAGGTCTTGAAGTGCTGGCGCGACAGAAGCGTCGTGGGAACCACGACCGCGACTTGAATGCCGTTCATCGCCGCCACGAAAGCCGCGCGCAGCGCAACCTCCGTCTTGCCGAAGCCGACGTCGCCGCAGACGAGGCGATCCATCGGCCGCCCAGCGCCGAGATCGGAGCGCACCGCTTCGATGGCGTTGTCCTGGTCTTCCGTCTCGTCATAGGGGAAGCGCGCGGCGAACTCGTCGTAGAGCCCCTCCGGCGTGGTCAGAACGGGCGCATGCCGCGTCAGCCGCTCGGCGGCGATGCGGATCAGGCCGTCAGCCATGTCGAGCAGGCGCTTCTTGAGCTTGGCCTTGCGCATCTGCCATGCGCCACCGCCGAGCTTGTCGAGCTGAGCCTCTGTCCCCTCGCCGCCATAGCGCGACAAAAGATCGATGTTTTCGACGGGAAGGAACAGCTTCGCCTCGTCGGCATATTGCAGCTCCAGGCACGCATGCTGCGCGCCGGCCGCCTGAATGGTCCTGAGCCCGATGAACCGACCGATGCCGTGCTCAGCGTGGACCACAACGGATCCCTCATCGAGACCCGCGACCTCTGAGATGAAATCGGCGGCGCGCTTGCGGCGCTTTGAGCGGCGCACCATGCGGTCGCCGAGAATATCCTGCTCGCCGATGACGACGAGATTGCCGACCTCGAAGCCCGTCTCCAGGCTGTAGACGCCGGCCGCCGCCTCGCCCTGATCGAGCTTGTCGATCTCCTTCAACGCCGCGATCGGCTTGACCCGCGCCAGCCCATGCTCGGAAAGAACCTGCAGCAGCCGCTCCAGCGATCCCTCCGTCCAGGCAGTGATCAAAACCTTGGCGCCGCTCGCCCGCTTGTCGGCGATATGCTTGACGACGACGTCGAACACGTTGACGCGCTCGGCATTGCCGCTGCCCTCGGCACTCGGTCGCGCCCAGCGTTCGCCTTGGCGGGCATCGAGATTGACGACGCGGCGCGCCTCGCCCTCATGCTCGTTGAATGGCGTGATCCGCATCGCGTCGAAAGCGTCGAGCGTTGCCGCAAACGTTTTGCCGTCGAGATAGAGCTGGCCGGGCACGACGGGCTTGTAGGGCGTGCCCTGCGACATGCCCTTCACCGGTTTGCCCGAGTTCAGGCGTGCATCGTAATAGTCGAAGACCAGCTTCGAGCGTTCCTCGGCCGCCTCGCGCACCGTATGGTCGGTGACCAAGCGGAAGCCCTTGAGATAGTCGAACACCGTCTCCAGCCGGTCGTAGAACAGCGGCAGCCAGTGCTCCATCCCTGGATAGCGTCGCCCTTCGGAGATCGCCAGATAGAGCGCGTCGTCGCGCGTGGCGGCACCAAAGGTCGAGAGATAGTTTTTGCGGAAACGGCTGATCGTATCGGGTGTCAGCGTCACTTCGCTCATCGGGTTGAGGTCGAGCGATCGTACCTGCCCCGTCGTGCGCTGGCTGGCCGGATCAAAGCTGCGGATGCTCTCCAGCGTATCGCCGAAAAAATCGAGGCGCACCGGCTCTTCCGAGCCCGGCACGAAGACATCGAGAATACCGCCGCGCACCGCATATTCGCCGACTTCGCGCACCGTGGCGACGCGGTCGAAGCCATTGCGCTCCAGCCTTCCGGCGACGTCGTCCATCCGCACCTGGTTGCCCGGCCGCGCCGAGAAGGTCAGGCTCTCGATCACATCCTGCGGCGCCACCTTCTGCAGCATGGCGTTGACGGTCACCAGCACGATCGCCGCATGCGGCTTCTTGCGATGCGCGATCAAGCCGCCGAGTGCGGCGAGCCTACGCGCCGACGTGTCTGCGCTCGGTGACACACGGTCGTAAGGCAGACAGTCCCAGGCAGGAAGCGTCAAAACGGGGATATCGGGCGCGACGAAACCGAGCATCTGCTCCAAATCGGCCATGCGCTGCCCGTCCGAGAGCACGTAGGCAACCGGCGCGCCAGCGCGGGCAAGCTCGGCCAGCAGCATCGGCTCCAGTCCGGCCGGCACATTGCCTATCGTCAGCGGCACGTTCAGCGCCGTCAGCTTCTTCGCATCAAAACCGGGGATCATCATCCATTCCTGGGCAGGCTGTCGGCGGGGTATTCGAAATCGGGCTTGTAGGCGCACAGGCGCGTAAACATCGGTGTCTGGAAACGCTCAGGGATCGGCCAGGTTCCCATGATCCAGCGCACCAGATCATTATCCTCTTCCGCCATGATCGTCTCGAACTCGTCGAGTTCCGCATCCGAGAGCCCCGCGATCTCGCGCTCGGCGAACTGGCCGAACACCAGATCCATCTCGCGGATGCCGCGATGCCAGCAGCGGAACAGTATCCGGCGGCGGCGGGGATCGAGATCGGCGCTCGAGAGTGTGACACCTGTCATGGCATAGCTTCCTGTTGATGCGCCTCTATAGACCCTCGAAAGCGGCTTGTCAGCCTTGCCAAGCACGCATTGTTCGTCGCATTTTGCCGGCATGCGCCCCGCCATTCTCGATCCGCTGTTCTCCTCCGTCTCCGCCCTGCCCGGCGTCGGCCCGAAGATCGCCGAACTGCTCGCCAAGCTCTTCGGCCGCGAGACGCCGGAGGATTGCCGTGTCGTCGATCTGCTCTTCCACGCGCCGCACTCGCTGATCGACCGACGCAACCAGCCGGGCATCGCACGCGCACCGCAGGGCGCCATCGTGACCATCACCGGCCGCGTCGACCGCCACCAGCCGCCGCCGAACAAGAAGAGCAACGTCCCCTACCGCGTCTTTCTGTACGACGAGACCGGCGAACTGACGCTCGTCTTCTTCCGCGGCCAGTCGACATGGCTGGAGAAACAGCTCCCTCTCGATGAAGAGGTCACCGTCAGCGGCAAGATCGACTGGTTCAACGGCCGCGCCTCGATGGTGCACCCGGATTACATCGTCAAAGCCAGCGAAGCGGAAAACCTGCCACTGGTCGAGCCGATCTACCCGTTGACGGCGGGGCTTTCGCCGAAGACGCTGCGCAAGATCATCGAAGCCGCCCTGCCGAAGACGCCCGAGTTCCCCGAATGGATCGACGCGGCGCTGGCCCAAAAGCAGGGCCTGCCCTCGACCGCCGATGCCTTTCACGGCCTGCACGAGCCACGCGACCCCGCCGATATCGATCCGCAGGCGCCAGCCCGCAGGCGCCTCGCCTATGACGAATTCCTGGCCGGCCAGCTGTCCTTGGCGCTGGTGCGCCAAAGGTTGCGCAAGGTCGCGGGCCAGCCGGTGCATGCGACCGGTCATCTCAGCCGCCAAATCCTCGAAGCCCTGCCGTTTTCGCCCACGGGCAGCCAGACCGAGGCGATCGCGCAGATCCTGAAAGACATGGCCGGAGACGACCGCATGCTGCGCCTGCTGCAGGGCGATGTCGGCTCCGGCAAGACGCTGGTGGCGCTGATGGCGATGGCTGCGGTCATCGAGAGCGGCGGCCAGGCCGTGCTGATGGCGCCGACCGAAATCCTCGCCCGCCAGCATCACGCGACCATCGCCAAATACACGGCTGCCGCCGGCATCCGCATCGAGGTGCTGACCGGCCGCACCAAGGGCAAGGAACGCGACGAAATCCTTGAGCGCATCGCTTCCGGCGAGGCCCAGATCGTCATCGGCACCCACGCGCTGTTCCAAGATACCGTGAACTACAAGAACCTGATGCTGGCCGTCGTCGACGAGCAGCACCGCTTCGGTGTCCACCAGCGCCTGCGTCTGACCGCCAAGGGCATCACGCCCCACATGCTGGTCATGACCGCCACGCCGATCCCGCGCACGCTGGTGCTCGCAGCCTTCGGCGACATGGACGTCTCCAAGCTCACAGAAAAGCCCGCCGGCCGCAAGCCGATCCAGACGATCACCATCCCCACCGAGCGCATCGGCGATATCGTCGGGCGCCTGAAGGCGGCGTTGCTCGACGGCAAAAAGGCCTACTGGATCTGCCCGCTCGTCGAAGAATCCGAAGAGAGCGACCTGATGTCGGTCGAGGAGCGTCACGCGACGCTGGTGTCCGCACTCGGGCCCGGCATCGGCCTGATCCACGGCCGCATGAGCGGCGCCGAGAAGGACGCCGTGATGATGGCGTTCAAGTCAGGTGAAATCCGCCTTCTTGTCGCGACCACCGTGGTCGAAGTGGGCGTCGACGTGCCGGATGCAACGATCATGGTCATAGAACATGCCGAGCGTTTCGGTCTGGCACAGTTGCATCAGCTGCGTGGCCGCGTCGGGCGCGGCGACGAGGCATCGACCTGCATCCTGCTCTATCGCGGACCCCTCGGCGAAACCGGCCACGCGCGTCTCACGATCATGCGCGATACGGAAGATGGTTTCAGGATCGCCGAAGAGGATCTGAAGCTGCGCGGAGAAGGCGAACTGTTGGGAACGCGGCAGTCGGGAACCCCCGGCTTCAGGATTGCAAGCCTCGAGGCGCATGCCGATTTGCTGGAGATTGCCCGCAAGGATGCGGCCTATCTGATCGAGCGCGATCCGGACCTGACGTCCGAAAGGGGCAACGCCGTGCGCACCCTGCTCTATCTCTTCCGCCGCGACGAAGCGATCCGCTTCCTCCACGCCGGTTAGTTCATCGAATATTGAAACGCCGCGCGACCGATCGGCCGCGCGGCGTCTGACATCAGATTTGGGCGCCGCGTGCCTTGGTCGTGGCATCGAAGGCCTTCTGGACGTAGGTGTCGCGGTCGTAGACGTCGTTGAAATACTGAACGACGCCGTTCTTGTCCGGCCAAGCCGTGAAGTAGGCGATGTAGACGGGGAACTTCTGCGGCACCTGCACCGCGTGGTTCTTGCCGGTCGCGATCTCCTGGCCGATCTTGTCGACCGTCGTGTTCAGAACGGCAGCCGCCATCGCGCGTGGATCGGCGAGACGCACGCAGCCGTGGCTCAGCGCACGCATGTCACGCTTGAAGAAGCTCTTCGAAGGCGTGTCGTGCATGTAGATCGCGTGTGCGTTCGGGAACAGGATCTTCAGTTCGCCAAGCGCGTTGTCACCGCTCGGTGGCTGGCGCACGGAGACGTTCGCCGTCGAACCGTACCAGTCGACGCTGGACGACGGCACGGCGCGGCCGCCGACGGCGACTTCATAGCCCATGCGGTCGAGGTAATTCGGGTCGGAGCGCAGCTTCGGCAGCATCTCGTTGATGATGATCGACTGCGGCACGCCCCAGAACGGATTGAATTCGACCGTCTGGATCTGGTCCTGGAAGAAGAACGTCTGGTGCGACGGCTGGCCGATCACCACGCGCATCGACAACTGTTCCTTGTTGTCGTTGTTGTAGTAGACCATGAAGGCCGGCTGGTTGATGAACACGTAGCGCGGGCCGAGATCGGCCGGCAGCCAGCGGGCCTGTTCCATCGCCACAACAACCTTCTCGATCTTCGAGCTGTTACTGTCGCCGCCAGTCATGGTGCGAACGGTCGCCTGGCCGACGATGCCGTCAGGCTTCAGACCATGTTCCTTCTGGAAGGCTTCGACAAGCGTCACGATCTCGGGCGAGTAATCGATACCACCGCTGTAGGCGGCCAGCGTCGCGGCATTCTCGCTCTTCAGCGCGGCCGAGCCGTGCTTGTCGATCGCCTTGACGATGTTGGGGATTTCAGAGGAGGTTTCGCCGGGATGGAGAACGCCGCTGAGTTCGATCTTGATCGGCTGCTCGCCATTACCTTCGCCCTTCAGCTTTGCCAGCTCTTCCTTGAGCGCAACGAACTGCGGACCATTCGGCGTGCGGCTCGAGAGATAGGCACCGACATCGGGGCTCATCCGCGCCAGCTTCAGCACCGGATCGAGATTGACCGTCTTGCGGGCGAAATCGTGATAGCCGGAAAGCTTGTTCGGGTCGACGCGGCCACGGATCGTATCCTGGACATAGGCCAGAACCTTGGCCGACAGCGCCAGCTCGAACTGCGTCAGCGCGCGGTCGCGCATCGCAGGATCCGGATTGGCGGGATCGACAGCGGGAACCTCGACGGCATAGTCGGCCGGATCGAGACCGACGGAGCCGGCATTGGCAAGGAACGCCATCGCTGCCTTGGCGCGATCGTTGACCTCGGTGCCGGTCAGCCAGACCAGTTCGTTCTTGGTGTCGCCGTAATAAGTCTCAAGAGCCTTGGCGACTTCCACAGGGGCGCGAACCTTGGCGTCGATCAGATAGCGACGCTGCACCGACGGCGTGGCGTCGCTCGGCGCACCGACGGCGGCAACCGCGCCGGTGACGACAGGATCGGTGAACTTGCCGGTATCGACAAGCCGCATCGGGTCCACCTTGTAAGTGTAGTAACGCGGTGCGGACACCTTCGGCAGCGGCGCGCTGGTATTTGCCTGTGGCGGCAGCACTTCTGGAGCCGGATTGATGATAGTGCTCTGGGTGCGGGCACGATCTCCTCGGATCATGTCCATCAGCGTATAGGCATGCGCGGGTGCGACACCCATAGCGGCCATGCCGCAGGAAAGTGCCAGTGCGGAAACCGCACCTTTCAAGAAGAATCTCATGCTTTTTCCAGTCCCAGTCTCATGCTGTCTTCGGTCATGGGCATCGCCCAGCTCAAACTCTTTAACTCACCCGTCGCTGTCAGGTGACATGGCAGAAACGGGACGCCACCGCCAGCCTTGAAGAACTCACTCTTCCGTAACGTAGCAAACCCGCCGCCTCCCGGCAGTTCACACAAAATTATGAAATTATTGGTTAATTTTTTACTTTATTTTCGCCTGCTCACACAGTCCCCCAAAAGACGTTGTTAGATAAAAAATAAGACGTGGCCAAAAAACCACGTATAGCGCAGCCGCTAATATGACTTCGCGGCTCATATTTTTTGATCGCCGCTGTTTTCTTGGGCTGGCTTGAGACCTATAAGACGGCATCTCCGCAGCCGCTCACGCGAAAGAAAGGCATGGCCATGACTTCCACCCGTATCGAAACCGATACTTTCGGCGAGATTGAAGTACAAAGCGACAAGTATTGGGGCGCGCAGGCGCAGCGCTCGCTCGGCAATTTCAAGATCGGTTGGGAGAAACAGCCGCTGTCGATCGTGCGCGCGCTGGGGATCGTCAAGCAGGCGGCCGCACGCGCCAACATGGCGCTCGGCAAGCTGGAACCGGCGGTCGGCAACGCCATCATCGATGCCGCCCAGGAAGTCATCGACGGCAAGCTCAACGACCACTTCCCGCTGGTCGTCTGGCAGACCGGCTCCGGCACGCAGTCGAACATGAACGCCAACGAGGTGATCTCCAACCGCGCGATCGAAATGCTCGGCGGCGTCATGGGCTCGAAGAAGCCCGTGCACCCGAACGACCACGTCAACATGAGCCAGTCGTCGAACGACACCTACCCGACGGCCATGCACATCGCCTGCGTCGAGCAGATCGTCCACCACCTGCTGCCGGGCCTGAAGCATCTGCATGCAGCGCTCGACATGAAAGTCACCGAGTTCAGCCACTTAATCAAGATCGGCCGCACGCATACGCAGGACGCGACGCCGCTGACGCTCGGCCAGGAATTCTCCGGTTACTCCGCGCAGGTCGCCTCCGCGATCGCCAATATCGAACTGACGCTGCCGGCACTCTCCAAGCTCGCCCAGGGCGGCACCGCCGTCGGCACCGGCCTCAACGCGCCGATCGGATTCGCGGAGAAGGTCGCGGAAGAGATCTCCGCTATTACCGCCCTGCCCTTCGTCACCGCGCCGAACAAGTTCGAGGCGCTGGCCTCGCATGACTCGATGGTCTTCGCCCACGGCGCCATCAACGCGGCAGCGGCGGCCCTCTTCAAGATCGCCAACGACATCCGTTTCCTCGGCTCCGGCCCACGCGCCGGCCTCGGCGAACTGTCGCTTCCGGAAAACGAGCCCGGCTCCTCGATCATGCCCGGCAAGGTCAACCCGACGCAGTCGGAAGCGCTGACGCAGGTCTGCGCCCACGTCTTCGGCAACAACGCCGCACTCACCTTCGCCGGCAGCCAGGGCCACTTCGAGCTCAACGTCTACAATCCGATGATGGCCTATAACTTCCTGCAGTCGGTGCAGCTGCTCGGCGACGCCGCCGTCTCCTTCACCGACAATTGCGTCGTCGGCATCGAAGCCCGCGAGGACAACATCAAGAAGGGCGTCGAGAACTCCCTGATGCTGGTGACGGCGCTGAACGGCCGGCTCGGCTACGACATCTGCGCCAAGATCGCCAAGACCGCCCACAAGAACGGCACGACGCTGCGCGAGGAAGCCGTCGGCGGCGGTTACCTGACGAACGAGGAGTTCGATCAGTATGTCCGCCCTGAAACGATGATCGGTCCGAAGTAAAGCCATCCCGAACCATCGATGAACCACCAGACACCGCCACGGCCTCCGGGGCGGTGTTTTTTCATGCATTCTTGAGCGTTTCTCGAAGGTTTTAGAATGATTGCAATTCGCACATCGCCCGCATAGACCGTCTGCGATTTCCATTCCGGCCCGCATGAAAGGTCATTCGATGGCTGACGATCTGTTCCCCCTCGGCAAAGACTCCACCCAGTACCGCAAGATCAGCAGCGACCACGTCTCTGTCGACAGCTTCAAGGGCCAGGATATCCTGACCGTCGAGCCCGAGGGCATCCGTCTGCTGGCCGAGACCGCCTTTGCCGATATCAACCACTTGCTTCGCCCGGGCCACCTGAAGCAGCTCGCCTCGATCCTCGACGATCCCGAGGCGACCGACAACGACCGCTTCGTCGCCTACGACCTCCTGAAGAACGCCAACATCGCCGCCGGCGGTATCCTGCCCATGTGCCAGGACACTGGCACCGCGATCATCATGGGCAAGAAGGGCCGCCGCGTCTGGACGGAGGGCGAGGATTATTCGGCGCTCGCCAAGGGCGTGATGGATGCCTACGAGAAGAAGAACCTGCGTTACTCGCAGCTCGCCCCGATCAAGATGTTCGAAGAGAAGAACACCAAGAACAACCTGCCGGCCCAGATCGACATCTACGAGGAAGGGACGGACGAATACAATTTCCTCTTCGTCGCCAAGGGCGGCGGCTCGGCCAACAAGACCTTCCTTTACCAGGGAACGCCCTCGCTGTTGACGCACGACCGGATGATCGACTTCCTTAAGGAGAAGATCCTTACGCTGGGTACGGCGGCCTGTCCCCCCTACCATCTGGCGATCGTCATCGGCGGCACCTCGGCCGAGATGAACCTCAAGACCGTCAAGCTCGCCTCGACGCGCTATCTCGACGATCTTCCGACCGAGGGCTCGGAAAGCGGCCACGCCTTCCGCGACATCGAGATGGAAAAGGAAATCCACAAGCTGACGCAGCAGATGGGCGTCGGCGCGCAGTTCGGCGGCAAGTATTTCTGTCACGACGTCCGCGTCATCCGCCTGCCCCGCCATGGCGCCTCGCTGCCGATCGGCCTCGGCGTCTCCTGTTCCGCCGACCGCCAGGCAAAGGGCAAGATCACCCGCGAGGGCATCTTCGTCGAGCAGCTGGAAACTGATCCGTCCAAGTACATGCCTGAGATCGACGAGGCAAAGCTGTCGGAATCGATGGTAAAGATCGATCTCAACCAGCCGATGGCCGATATACTTGCAGAACTTAGCAAGCATCCGGTGAAAACCCGCCTGTCGCTGACAGGCACGATCATCGTCGCCCGCGACCTCGCGCATTCGAAGATCCGCGAGCGCCTCGAAAAGGGCGAAGGCATGCCCGACTATATGAAGAACCACCCGGTCTATTATGCTGGCCCGGCCAAGACGCCTGCCGGTTACGCCTCAGGCTCCTTCGGCCCGACCACCGCCGGCCGCATGGACTCGTATGTCGACCAGCTCCAGTCCTTCGGCGGCTCGATGATCATGCTCGCCAAGGGCAACCGCTCGCGCGCGGTGCGCGAGGCCTGCAAGACCCATGGCGGCTTCTATCTCGGCTCCATCGGCGGCCCGGCCGCCCGCCTGGCGCAGGATTGCATCCGCAAGGTCGAGGTGCTGGAATATCCGGAACTCGGCATGGAAGCGGTGTGGAAGATCGAGGTCGAGGACTTCCCCGCCTTCATCGTCACCGACGACAAGGGCAACGACTTCTTCCAGGAATTCAACCTCGGCTGATCGTTCAGTGGGCAGTTGCGGTCACGCGGCCGCCAGCCACTTCGCTATTGCTTGTCGCGATGTAATCGCTCGCGACAAGCACATCTTCGGCATTGATGCTTGCCAGTATTTCCGAAGTAAATGCGCCATGAAAGAAGCCTTGTTGCTGGATCAGGAAAAGAGATCCGGCAATAACAGCGGCAGCGAGCACGGCTGGAGGCGAGTTATGGGACGTTTGCATGGCGTTTTGCTTTCTCATGGCACCGCTACGGTGCCTTGAAATGCAAGTTGCCATCTTCTCATCGTTCACAAAAGAACCGATATCGGAAACCGATTGTCAATGGATCATTGACAGCGATGATGTCTGGCGAATATTTCGCTCAGGTCATCTAAAGAAAGATACCCTCAGGACGCGTAGGCGCGCTCTACCTCCGCTTGGATTCCGATATAAAAATCATATAGATAAGAACAAATCCGCCAATTCGAATAAAATTCACATGTAATCTCTGGTATATCCAACCTTAATCATTTCAAAACAATTGTAGCTTAAGAAATAAGAGAAGACTTTTGAGATGTACCATAAGGAGTGGCCGGATGACGACGGCTGTGGCGCCAAAGACGCAGGTTCCCGATGTGGCGAGCCAGATCACTTTTGCGATGCGCTCCATGGGTGTTGCGCCCATTCCGCGAAACTATGAACTGTTCTACGAAGCCTATATCGGCTCCAATCCCGCGCTGACGCGCGATCTCGCGGCCCTTGGCAACCAGGCGACCCAGGAAGAACTGGACGAACTCGGCGCACAGCATTTCAGCCACGGCGCCGGCCGCGTCTTCGACGACGCCCACACCCGCATCGCCGCTGAACTCGAATCGGTCCTGCGCGTGCTGCGTCAGGAGCAGACCTCGCTCGAAAGCTACAACAGACTGCTCGGCGAGACCTATAACCGCATCACCTCGAAGAACACGTCCAGCGTCGACCTCATCCAGAATGCGCTGCATCTGCTGACCGAGGCGACTGGAAACACCATGGCGCATGGTGAGCGCACGGTCGAAAACGTCGTGCAGCGCTCCAACGAAATGGATCAGGTCCGCAAGGAGCTCGACGAGTACAAGCGTATCGCCAACACGGATTCGCTGACCCGCCTCTCCAACCGCCGCGCCTTCGACGATCGCCTCGCCGCCGTCTTCAACAATCCGGCCATGCGCCCGATCACGGCGCTTGTTCTCGCCGATATCGATAACTTCAAGAAGATCAACGATACCTACGGCCATCCCGTCGGCGACAAGATCCTTGCAACCGTCGCCTCGGTCATCCGCGCCAACGTGCGCCGCGATGTCTTCGTTGCCCGCACCGGTGGTGAGGAATTCGCGCTGATCATCGAGGGCAACACGGCCGACGAAGTCATGGCCGTCGCCGAGCGTATTCGCCGCACGCTTGAAGCCACGCCGTTCAAGAATTCCCGCACCCGCATCAACTATGGACCGGTCACGGTGTCGGTCGGCATCTGCATGGCATCGAGCGCCGAAGATGCGGGCGAGCTCTATCACAAGAGCGACGTCGCCCTTTACGGCGCCAAGAACGCCGGCCGCAACTGCAGCGTCCTCTTCGAGGACGGCATGCAGAAGGACTTCACCAAGAGCTGGCTGATCTACAAGGCCTGAGCCGCGACGAACCGCGGCCCTATATCAAACGCTACCACAATCGTCTTGGCTGCGCGCGCGGCCCATTCGCGATCATAGGTCTCGTGATCGAACGCTTCCGTTGCCGCCTTCAGCATAAGGCCTGGTGTCGGAAGGCCTTTCGGATCGACGAACTTGTCGGGATTCCACAGCTCCGAGCGGATCAGCGCCCGCGCGCATTGGAAATAGACCTCTTCGATCGTCACCACGATCACCGTGCGCGGATGCTTGCCGTCCATCTCGAAAGAGGTGAGCAGCGCCTCGTCGTTCGAAACGACGCCGCGCCCGTTGATCCGCATCGTCGTATTCGATCCCGGGATGAGAAACATCAGGGCAAGCCTGGGATCGCGCACGATGTTCGATAGCGAATCCACCCGGTTATTGCCGCGCCAGTCAGGCATCTGCAGCATCTTGTCATCTATCACGCGCACGACGCCACCGAGGTCACCGCGCGGAGAACAGTCCAGCCCCTCCGGACCGACCGTCGCCAGCGCAACGAAAGGCGACGCCTCGATCATCTGCCGGTAGAGCGGCGTCAGGTGGTTCGTCACCTTCGCCACGGAAGCTTCCGACAAGCCGCCGCCATAGATGGCGGCGAGTTCTTCGACGGTTTCGATGATTTTCATGGTCGTGCCATCGCCTTGTTTCACAACAATAATTAGCCGCCTAAGATGACGCGGGCGTGACACGCGTCAGCCTGGCTTCGGATAGCTCGCACGTCGTGATCAGCGCGGCTTCTCCGACGTGCCTCGGGTCATGCCCTTTTCCCGCAGCTCGTTTTCGTAGGCACCGAAAAGCTCTTCGCCGCGCTCGCCGAGCTCGTGAAGATACGACCATGTGAAGATACCGGTGTCATGCATATCGTCGAATCCGATCCTGACGGCATAATTGCCGGTGGGCGTCATCGAGATGATCGCGACGTTGCGCTTGCCGGGGACGGTGACCTTCTGGCCCGGCCCATGGCCCTGCACTTCCGCCGATGGCGACAGCACGCGCAGCATCTCGGCGCTGAGCGTGAAACTCTCACCATTATTGAAGGTGATGACCAGCTGTTGCCGGTCCTTCGTAACCTTCAGCTCTGTCGGCCAGATGTCGCTCATGATGGTGCTCCTCTTCGTTTCGAGGAGTAGGCAATGCGCCTCTTTGAGGCAAGTTCAATTTAGCGTAAGGGTGCCGCCTCTTGCTTGACGTTGCGCTGCACAGTACGCACATTGAGTATGGATTGGAGACTGTAGTGAACAGCAAGGTAGGAACGATCGCCAACGCCGCGCCGCTCGTGGCCGATGCGAAACCGATGATCGACCCGTTTCAGCGGGCCGTAACCTATCTGCGCGTCTCGGTGACCGATCGCTGCGATTTCCGCTGCACCTATTGCATGGCCGAGAACATGAACTTCCTGCCGAAGAAGGATCTTCTGACGCTGGAGGAGCTGAACAGGCTCTGTTCCGCCTTTATCGCCAAGGGTGTACGCAAGCTGAGACTGACTGGCGGCGAGCCGCTGGTGCGCAAGAACATCATGCATCTTGTGCGCCAACTCGGCCAACAGATCGGCTCCGGCCTCGACGAACTGACGCTGACCACCAACGGCTCGCAGCTCGCGCGTTATGCCGACGAGCTCTATGATTTCGGCGTTCGCCGCATCAACGTGTCGTTGGATACGCTCAATCCCGACAAGTTCCGCGCGATCACCCGCTGGGGCGACTTCCATAAGGTGATGGAAGGCATTGACGCCGCCCAGAAGGCTGGCCTGCACATCAAGCTCAACGCCGTCGCGCTCAAGGATTTCAACGACGTCGAGATGCCCGAGATGATCCGCTTCGCCCATGGTCGCGGCATGGATCTGACCGTCATCGAAACCATGCCGATGGGTGAGATCGAGGAAGATCGCACGGATCGCTATCTGCCGCTCTCCAAGCTGCGCGCCGATCTCGAAAAGCAGTTCACGATGAGCGAAATCGGCTACCGCACGGGCGGCCCTGCCCGCTACGTCACCGTCGAGGAAACCGGCGGCCGCATGGGCTTCATCACACCGATGACCCATAACTTCTGCGAGAGCTGCAACCGCGTGCGCCTCACCTGCACCGGCACACTCTACATGTGCCTCGGCCAGAACGACGCCGCCGACCTGCGCTCGGCCGTGCGCGCGACCGAAGACGACGGATTGCTCTACGCCGCGATAGACGAAGCGATTTCCCGCAAGCCCAAGGGCCACGACTTCATCATCGACCGC
>NZ_DDHH01000131.1:0-11777 GCF_002338015.1 Rhizobium sp. UBA1881 | reverse complement strand
CCAGCCAATCTCCCCACCTGTGGGGGAGATGCCCGGCAGGGCAGAGGGGGGTATCACACCCGCAGATTCCACAAACCCACCAAGCCCCGCATTCCCGGTCATACCGCCTTCATCCGCTCGACCGCCATCAACACCCGCTCCGGCGTTGCCGGCGCGTCGAGCCTCGGGCAGACCTTGTAATCCGCCACACTCGCCACCGCCATCGACAGCGCCTCCAGCACCGAAATCGCCAACATGAACGGCGGTTCGCCGACGGCCTTGGAGCGGCCGATGGTCTGTTCGGCGTTTTCGGACCATTCGGCCAGCTTGACGTTGAAGATCTTCGGGCGATCGGAGGCGAGTGGGATCTTGTAGGTGGAGGGGGCGTGGGTGCGCAGGCGTCCCTTGGCGTCCCACCAGAGCTCTTCCGTCGTCAGCCAGCCCATGCCCTGCACGAAGGCGCCCTCGACCTGGCCGATGTCGATGGCCGGGTTCAGCGAGCGGCCGACGTCGTGGAGGATATCGGTGCGGTCGATCAGATATTCGCCGGTCAGCGTGTCGATCGAGACTTCGGTGCAGGAGGCGCCGTACGAGTAGTAATAGAAGGGCGTGCCCTTTCCGGCGGCGCGGTCCCAGTGGATCTTCGGGGTCTTGTAGAAGCCGGCGGCCGATAGCTGCACGCGGGCGAAATAGGCCTGGCGGATGAAGTCGGGGAAGGGGATTTCCTGGTTGCCGACGCGTACCCGGTTGGGCAGGAAGGCGATCTCGGAGACCGGGACGTCCCATTTCTCGGCGGCGAAGGCGACGAGGCGTTCCTTGATCTGGCGGGCGGCATCATAGGCGGCCATGCCGTTGAGATCGGTGCCGGAGGAGGCTGCCGTGGCAGAGGTGTTGGGCACCTTGCCTGTCGTCGTCGCGGTGATCTTCACATGCTCGATATCGATCTGGAAGCTGTCGGCCAGAACCTGCGCCACCTTCGTATAAAGGCCCTGGCCCATCTCGGTGCCGCCATGGTTCAGGTGGATCGAGCCGTCCTGGTAGACATGGACGAGCGCGCCGGCCTGGTTGAAGGCGGTCAGCGTGAAGGAGATGCCGAACTTCACCGGCGTCAGCGCGATGCCCTTTTTGATGTAGCGGCTGTCGCGGTTGAATTCGATGATCTCTCGGCGCCGCGCCTGGTAGTCGGCGCTCTCCTCGAGTTCGCCGACGATCCGCTCCAGAATGCTGTCCTCGACCTCCTGGTGATAAGGCGTCAGCGTGCGGCCGGAGCCGGGCTGGCCGTAGAAATTCAGTTTTCTGATATCAAGCGGGTCCTTGCCGACGGCATAGGCGATTTCCTCGATGAAGCGCTCGGCGCCCAGCATCCCCTGCGGTCCGCCGAAGCCGCGAAAGGCGGTGTTAGAGACGGTGTGGGTCTTGAGCGGCTTCGAGGTCAGGTGCACATGCGGGTAGAAATAGCTCGAGTCGGCATGAAACAGCGCGCGGTCGGTGACCGGGCCCGACAGGTCCGACGAGAAGCCGCAGCGAGCCGCATAAATGGCGTCGACCGCATGGATGCGGCCTTCTTCGTCGAAGCCGAGTTCGTAATCGACCATGAAGTCGTGGCGCTTGCCTGTCGCCGCCATGTCCTCGTCGCGGTCGGGGCGGAACTTGATTGATCGTTTCAGCTTCTTGGCGGCGATGGCGGCCAGCGCCGCGAACTGGTTCCCCTGCGTTTCCTTGCCGCCGAAGCCGCCGCCCATGCGGCGCACGTTCACCGTCACGGCGTTGGAGGGGATGTTCAGCACATGGCCGACGATGTGCTGGATCTCGCTCGGATGCTGCGTCGAGGACCAGACGGCGACCTCGTCGTCCTCGCCCGGAATGGCCATGGCGATCTGGCCTTCGAGGTAGAAATGCTCCTGCCCACCGATCCGCATCTGGCCCTTCAGTCGGCGGGCGGCGTTTGCCATCTCGCTCTTCGCCTCGCCACGGCTCAGCGTCATCGGACTGGTGACCAACGCGCCGCCGTTAACGAGAGCGCCGTCGATGTCGCTCCAGTGGGCGAGGTCGCGATACTCGATCTTCGCCTTGCGGGCAGCGCGGCGCGCGATGTCGCGGGTCTCGGCGATCACGGCAAAGATCGGCTGCTGGTGGAACTCGACTTTTGTTTCGGCGAGCAACGGTTCGTCGTGGCTGCCGTTGGAGCTGACGTCGTTGATCCCTGGCACGTCCTTGCCGGTGAAGACCCAGACGACGCCGGGGGTGGCGGCAACCTCGGAGAGGTCCATGCTGACGATCTCGGCATGCGCCCGGTCCGACAGGCCGAGCGCGCCGTGGAGCAGGCCAGCGGGCTCCGGAAGGTCGTCGATGTAGTCGGCCGTGCCGGTGACGTGCTTGTGGGCGCTGTCATGGCGGCGCGAGGCGTGCATCGGGCCTGATATGATGAAGGTGGGGTCGGGGAAGGCAGACTTGTCCATCAGGGGTTGCCTCCTGTGGTGGGTGTTGATGTGAGGATGGGGGTTGATATTGTGTAACTCGCGTTTGCAATCTTTGCGCTGCCGGCTCCCCAAAACTCCCTCATTCCTGTGCTCGTCACAGGAATCCAGCCACGGCGCGTCCGCGCCGTGAGAGGAGTCTTTTGCAACCATGAAGAGTCTTTCATGCCCAAGGACTTGGGCATGCTGGATCCCTGTGACAAGCACAGGGATGAGGGAGCTAGAGAGGGGCGGTGAGTGCAGAACGCGACCGACGCTGCCGTGGCGATCAGTTCCATCACGCCACCTCCTCGAACCGCCGCAACTTCGCCGGCGCACCCGTCGTCTCCAGATAGAACCGCGTCAGCAAATTCTTCGCCGTCAGCTGCCGATACTCCGACGTCGCCCGCCAATCGGAAAGCGGCTGGAAGTCGCTGTCGAAGGCGTCTCTCACCGTCTCGATCGTCTCCTCGTTCCACGGCCGGCCGATGAGTTCGTTTTCGACGGCGCGGGCGCGCTTGGGTGTGCCGGCCATGCCGCCGAAGGCTATTCTCACATCGTTGACGTCGCCCTGCTCGTCGAGCGTCAGATAGAAGGCGCCGAGCACGGCGGTGATGTCCTCGTCGCGGCGCTTGGTGATCTTGTAGACGGCGAAATGCGTGTCTTCGGCCGGGTAGGGTACGAAGAGGCTCTCGACGAACTCGCCGGGGCGGCGGTCCTGCTTGCCGTAGTCGATGAAATAATCCTCCAGCCGCAGCATGCGCGTGCCCTCCGTCGAGCGCAGCTTGACGGTGGCGCCGAGCGCGATCAGCGGCGGCGGGCTGTCGCCGATCGGCGAGCCGTTGGCAATGTTGCCGCCGATCGTACCCATGTTGCGCACCTGCTCGCCGCCGATGCGCGTGATCAGCCGGCCGAGCGTCGGGACCTTGCTGGCGATGGTCTCGAAGGCGCGGGTGTAGGTCACGCCGGCGCCGATGGTGATGCCGCCTTCGCCTGAGGTGATCGTCTGCAATTCCTGAAGATGGTTGATGAAGACCACGGGGTTCAGCGCCCGCATCTGCTTGGTCACCCACAGCCCGACATCGGTCGAGCCGGCGACGATGGTCGCCTTCGGCTCGTCGGCCAGAATGCGCGCCAGCGCCTCCAGCGAGCCCGGCACCAGCAGACGGTCCTCGCCCGATGCGATCGAGATCGTGCCCGATCCCTGCATCGCCCACAATCTTGCGACGATGTCGGAACGGGTGCGCTCCAGCGGGTCGAACAGTGCGCTCGGGCGCGTCTTCGCCACCTGCTCGGCAGCCTTGACGATCGGCTCGTAGCCGGTGCAGCGACAGAGATTGCCCTGCAGCGCCTTTTCGATCTCGGCGCGATCGGGATTGCTGTTTGCGAGCCACAATCCGTACATCGACATGACGAAGCCGGGGGTGCAGAAGCCGCATTGGGAGCCGTGACAGTCGACCATCGCCTGCTGCACCGGATGCAGCGTGCCGTCTTTCGCGGCCAGATGCTCGACGGTGACGACATGGGTTGCGTTCAGCGAGCCGATGAAGCGGATGCAGGCATTGACGGATTCATAGTGCAACTTGCCGTCGATCAGCCGGCCGACCAGAACCGTGCAGGCGCCGCAGTCACCCTCGGCGCATCCTTCCTTCGTGCCCGTCAGCCGGCGCTTCAGTCGCAGGAAATCGAGAAGCGTCTCGGTAGGCTTGACGTCTTTCAGCGTGACGTCTTCGCCGTTCAGGATAAAGCGGATGCTGTCGTTCATGTCGTTCCCGGTTTTTCTCTTTATTTGAAATGGTTATGCCGCCGTCCAGCCTCCGTCAATCGAGATGTGGGTGCCCGTCACCTGGCGGGCCTCGTCGCTGGCGAGATAAAGCGCCAACGCGCCGATCTCCTCCGCCTTGACGAATTCATGCGTCGGCTGCGCCTTCAGGATCACCTCGGTCTTGACCTGTTCCTCGGTCATTTCGCGCGCCCTGGCGGTATCCGGGATTTGCTTCTCCACCAGCGGGGTCAGCACGTATCCCGGGCAAATGGCGTTGACGGTCACGCCCGTTTCGGCAAGCTCAAGTGCTGCCGTCTTCGTCAGGCCGAGTATACCATGCTTTGCCGCGACATAGGCGGATTTGAACGGGGAAGCGACG
Organism: Rhizobium sp. UBA1881; assembly: GCF_002338015.1. Classification (NCBI taxonomy): domain Bacteria; kingdom Pseudomonadati; phylum Pseudomonadota; class Alphaproteobacteria; order Hyphomicrobiales; family Rhizobiaceae; genus Rhizobium; species Rhizobium sp. UBA1881. The sequence continues at coordinate 7,198 of NZ_DDHH01000131.1, read as the reverse complement.
AGGGCGTGGGCCGAGGCGATATTGATGATGCGCCCGTGCTTCTTCTCCTTCATCAGCGGGATCGCCGCGCGCATGGTGTGAAACGAACTGGACAGATTGATCGCGATGATCTGGTCCCACTTGTCGATCGGGAAATCCTCGATCTTCTCGACATGCTGAATGCCGGCATTGTTGACGAGCACATCGACGGTGCCGAACGTCTTGGCGGCGGTGGCGATGAGGTCGGCGATCTCCTCGGGCTTGGTCATGTCGGCCGGGTGATGGATGACGCCTGCCTTCGAGAGTGATTCAAGCCGTTCGGTTATGCCCTTGATTTCCTCGGGCTTTCCGAAGCCGTTGAGGACGATGTTGTCACCCTTGCCGGCAAACGCGGTGGCGATCGCCAGGCCGATGCCGCTGGTGGATCCGGTGACGACGACTGTTCTGGCCATGAGGTTCTCCGATTTGTCCTGCGACGCGGTTGTATGGAGCGTAGTCCGGAATCGGTTGGGCTGGCAATTGGCTACGATAGAAGGTGGAAACCTTGTGTATCGGTCTTGCGCGGACAGTCTCGCCACGCAATCTAGCGCGTGACGCGAGTGAAGCAGGAGAGGGCTGACGGAAAAGGAATTTCACTTTTGTTTCTTTTCACATTCGTTTGCCTGCATTATTCATTCAAGTCGAAGCAGTTCATGGGAGGATGACAATGGCGGGGTATGTACTGGCGATCGATCAGGGGACGACGTCGACGCGGGCGATCGTGTTCGATGGCGAGATGAAGATCGCCGGCGCGGGCCAGAAGGAATTCAAGCAAATCTATCCGCAATCCGGCTGGGTCGAGCACGATCCGGAGGAGATCTGGGACAGCGTCGTCTCGACCATCAAGATGGCGATCCGCGAGGCGAAGATCAGCGCCAAGGATATCGCAGCACTCGGGATCACCAACCAGCGCGAGACCGTCGTCGTCTGGGAGCGCGAGAGCGGCAAGCCTATCCACAACGCCATCGTCTGGCAGGACCGCCGCACCGCGAGCTATTGCGACAAGCTGAAGAAGCAGGATCTGGAAAAGACCTTCACGAAGAAGACCGGGCTGCTGCTCGATCCCTATTTCTCCGGCACCAAGCTTTCCTGGATGCTCGCCAACGTGAAGGGGGCGAGGGCGCGCGCGGCCAAGGGCGAGCTCTGCTTCGGCACGATCGACACTTTTCTGATCTGGCGGCTCACCGGCGGCAAGAGCTTCGTGACCGACGCCACCAATGCGTCGCGGACGCTGATGTATAACATCGCCAGCAATGAATGGGACAAGGACCTGTTGGAGATCCTGCGCGTTCCCTTGGCGATGCTGCCGGAGGTGAAAGATTGCGCGGCCGATTTCGGCGTTACCGAGCCTCACATCTTCGGCGCCGCGATCCCGATCCTGGGCGTTGCCGGCGACCAGCATGCGGCGACGATCGGGCAGGCGTGCTTCGAGCCGGGCATGATGAAATCCACATACGGCACCGGCTGCTTCGCCGTGCTCAACACCGGCGCCGACATGGTGCGCTCGAAAAACCGGCTCTTGACGACCATCGCCTATCGGCTGGACGGCGAGACGACCTATGCGCTCGAAGGCTCGATCTTCATCGCCGGTGCGGCCGTGCAGTGGCTGCGCGACGGGCTTGGGATCATCGACAGCGCGTCGAAGACCGGCGAACTGGCCGATGCCGCCGATCCCTCGCAGGAGGTCTATCTGGTCCCCGCCTTTACCGGGCTCGGCGCGCCACACTGGGATGCGAACGCCCGCGGCGCGATTTTTGGCCTGACGCGCAACAGCGGACCGAAGGAGTTTGCGCGCGCGGCACTTGAGGCGGTCTGCTACCAGTCGCGCGACCTGCTCGACGCCATGCACAAGGACTGGAAGGGCGGCGTCGACGAGACCGTGCTGCGCGTCGATGGCGGCATGGTGGCCTCCGACTGGACGATGCAGCGGCTGGCCGACATTCTGGACGCGCCGGTAGACCGCCCCGTCATCCTCGAGACCACGGCGCTGGGCGCCGCCTGGCTCGCCGGCAGCCGGGCGGGTGTCTGGCCCGACAAGGCGGCTTTCGCCAAGAACTGGAAGCGCAACAACCGCTTCGAGCCCGATATGGACGAGAAGACGCGGGCGGCCAAGCTCAAGGGCTGGCGGAGCGCGGTGAAGCGGACGTTGAGCGACGCCTGATGCGGGCGCGCCGGCGGCGTCTTTGACGGCTCCGGCGATCGTTCTACAATGCCTGCCAATCTTGACATGTGGAGGAGCGGGCATGGTGTCGATGACGGTCGAGCTGCGCAATGTCATGGGAACCCAGGCGGCGATGGGATGGGCCGGTGGCCACACCGTCGTCGTCGACAGGCCGCAGGGCAAGGCGGGTGGGCAGGGGCTCGGCTTCAACGGTGCGCAGCTGCTGGCGCTGGCGCTCGGTGGCTGCTTCTGCAACGACCTGCGCTATGTCGCCGAAGAGATGGGGTGCGAGCTCGGCAGCATCGCGGTGTCTGTCACCGTGGAGCTCGATGGCAGCCCGCTGGTGACGACCGCCGCGCATATGCAGGTCGCCTGCGAGATGGCCGACGGCTCCAGCGCCGACGCGGTGATCGAGAAGGCAAGGGCTAGCTGCATGGTCAGCAATTCACTTCAGCGCGGCGTTGCCGTCTCGATCGAGGCGGTGTGCTAGGCTTTACGTCGCAACCACCTGCCGCCGGCGCCTTGCCGGCGGGGCATAGAGCCAGCCGGCGCCGCCGCGGTCGGCCACGGCGCGGATCGCCAGCGAGAGGCCGATGGCAACGACCACCACCAGCGGCGCGGTGAGATAGCCGAGCGTTGCGCTGGCACCGATCGCGGCGGCGATGGTGGCGACCAGGAGCGAGACGATCATCACATGGGTGACGTAGACGGGCAGCGTGTTGCGGCCGAAATAGGCGAAGGCATTGCGCACGCTCTCCCAGCGCGACAGGAGCACCGCCGTTCCGCAAAGCCAGGCAAGGCCGGCGATGGAGGAGGCCAGCGCCCAGCTGCCCTTGTCGACGGCCTGCAGCCGCCAGCGCAGCACATATAGCGCCGAAAACAGAAGGAAGCCGCCGAGCGCCGTCAGGAACGGGCGGGCGGTGATGAGGTGGACGACCGATCGCCCGTACCAGCAGCCGAACAGAAAGAAGACGAAATACTGCAGTACGTTGCGATGGGTGAAGAGATCGATCGGCAGGCGCTCGCCGAAGGTGAGGACCGAGACCACGGCGGCGAGGGCGATGATGATCGCATGCGGCGCAGATTGCAGCAACTTGGTGGCGACCATGAAGATGGCAAGCGCCCAGATGAACCAGATGCCGGTGTTCGGCGCCCACCACATTTGCAGCAGCTGATAGGGATCGCTGCCCTCAGTGGGGACGAGCGCGTTCTGTTGCACGTAGCGGAAGAACAGCCAGCGGGCGGTGCTCCAGATGGCGAAGAGGTAGACCAGCAGCCAGATCTTGCGGCGCAGGAAATCGCTCCATGGCGCGCGCATGGCCGATGCCGCCAGGAAGCCGGAGACGGTGAAAAACAGCGGCATGCGGATCGGCGTCATGATGGCGCTGAAGCGGGCGTAGAGATCAGGCGCTATGGCGTGGAACTGGTGGTAGAGCAGGGTGTGATAGATCACCACCAGGATGATCGACATGCCCTTGGCGATATCGAGCCATTCGATACGGGTCTTCTCCTGCCGCTGCTCCAAGCGCCGTCCTCCATTTTGCATTGCAGCAAATTGAAGGGGGCATTGTGGCGAAAACGTGGGATAGCAGAAATTTATGGTCGCTATCCGCAGTTGTCTTCGGTGAGGAGGGCGCTCAGAACGGATTGACGTAGTTGGTGATGGCGATCTGGCGCAGCAGCACCTTGCGGATGATGTGCGTCGGCGTGACGTGATCGGTGTAGATCGCGGCATCGCCGGTGCTGCCGGCCGGCAACACGTCGGCGAAGTCCCTGTCGTCGAGCCTGATGCGGACGGCGAGCGGCAGGGAGGCGATCTCCTTGGGTGCCACGGCGAGGCCCGAGGTCTGCGTCTGGCCGCTTGCCACCGCCTGCAGCACGCTTTCCACCTTGCCGGGATAGACCTTGCCCGGCGCGTATTTGAAGGTGATCTCGACCGGCTGGCCTGGGGTGATGTAGCGCGCGTTGATCTGTGCGATCTCGATGCCGATGATCGTGTCCGACGTGTCGATGAAGGCCATGACGGGTGCCAGCGGCAGGCTGCTGACGCGAGCACCCTTGCGAAGCGCGAGATTGGTGACGTAGCCGTCGGCGGGCGCCCGAACCACCGTCTTGTCGAGGTTCCACTGCGCCTCGGCGATCTCGGCCTTCAGCTGATCGGTTTGCGCCTGCGCCTGCTCGACGTCGAAGCCGCGGCCGGCGCCGGTGGTCTGCAGCCGCGTCGTCTCAGAAAGCCTCAGCGTGGCGAGCTCGAGCTGCGCCTTGAGCGCGTCGAGCTTGGCCTGATAGGGCACGGGGTCGATCCGGAAGAGCACGTCGCCCGCCTTCAGCGGCGTGTTGGCTATCACAGGGACATCGATGACCTCGCCGGTGACATTGGGGACGATCGCCACGGAATTGCGCACGACCAGTGCCGCCCCCTGCGGCGCGCCCCAGCCCATCGGGATGAACAGGCCGATCAGGAGAAGCAGGAAGACCAGCGCCGGCGATACCTTCCAGAAGAGGTTGAAGGGCACGATCTTCAGCTTCACCAGCAGGAAGAGGATGACCAGATAGACGTTGAGGAGAACGACGATCATCGGTTCTTCTCCGCATCCGGCACGCGTGGGACGTCGACATAGGCCCAGATCACGACCAGCGGCCAGAACGCGAAGCCGAGCAGCAACGTCACCCAGCCGCCGACGCTGACGGCCTTAGCCCAGGGATGATTGCGCCGGCGGGCGATCATGCCGGGCAGCATCGCCAGAAAGAGGATGACCGCAAGCGTGCTAGCCGCCAGCACGATCAGCACGATCCACGCGAAAATATCGACGGCGCTCATGCGGGGTCTCCCTGCCGGTCAAGATCGACGGCAGCAGACCATGCGGCGACGCTTGCACGGAAGTACGCAACAGTAAATGCAACGGTGCTGCATCCGGCCCCGCCGGACCGCGAGCCCTGACCTCCGCAATTTTTTGCTGCGTCCTGTCGGCGGGCGCGTTACTCCTTCGTCATTGAGGAAGAGGAGTATGAGATGCTGTATGCGATCCTTTGCTATGCCGATGAAGAGCGGGTTTTCTCCTGGACCAAGGAGGAAGAGGACGCCGTGATGGCGAAGCTTTATGCGGTTCAGGCGCCTTTGGCCGAAAGCGGCAAGCTCGGGCCTGTCGGCCGGCTGATGCCGACGACGGCGGCGACCACCGTGCGCAAGGGCAAGGAAGAGCCGCTGGTGCTCGACGGTCCGTTTGCCGAGACCAAGGAAGCGCTGCTCGGTTTCTACGTGGTTGACTTCGACACGCTGGAGGAGGCCGTTGCCTTTTCCAAGGAGCTTTCGTCGGTCAATCCCGGCTCTACATCCTATGAAATCAGGCCGTTCTACGTGTTCCGGCCGGGAGAAAGTGCGACATGACAGACATTGCCTGGATCGACGTGACGCTCGCTTCCGCCCGGCCTAAGGCGCTCGGCGCGCTGCTCAGATACTTCCGCGATCTCGATATCGCGGAAGAGGCCTTTCAGGAGGCCTGCCTGCGCGCTGTCAGAACCTGGCCGGACAAGGGGCCGCCGCGCGATCCGACGGCATGGCTGATCTTCGTCGGCCGCAACAGCGGTATCGACGCGGTGCGCAAGCGCTCGAAGACCCAGGCGCTGCCGGATGAGGAGCTGATCTCCGACACGGAGGATGCCGAGAGTGATATCGCCGAGCGGCTGGACACCTCCAACTACCGCGACGACATCCTGAGGCTCTTGTTCATCTGCTGCCATCCCGACCTGCCGGCGACGCAGCAGATCGCGCTGGCGCTCAGGATCGTCTCCGGCCTCTCGGTGCAGCAGATCGCCCGCGCCTTCCTGGTCGGCGAGAGCGCCATGGAGCAGCGGATCACCCGGGCCAAGGCGCGTGTCGCCAAGGCCGGCGTTCCCTTCGAGACGCCGGATGCGGCGGAGCGCGCCGAGCGGCTGTCGATCGTCTCGACGATGATCTACCTTGTCTTCAACGAGGGCTATAGCCAGGCCGACCCCAAAGCCGAGGCCTGCGCCTTCTCCGACGAGGCGATCCGGCTGGCGCGGCTATTGCTGCGCATCTTCCCTGCAGAGCCGGAGCTGATGGGGCTTTTGGCGCTGATGCTCTTGCAGATCTCCCGCCGCCCGGCGCGCTTCAGCGCCGACAACGAGATCGTGCTGCTCGAGGATCAGGACCGATCGCTCTGGAACCGGGAGCTGATCAACGAAGCGCTTGCGCTGCTAGACAAGGCGATCCGCCACCGGCAGCCGGGGAGCTACCAGTTTCAGGCGGCGATCGCGGCACTGCATTCGCGCGCCAAGAGGGCTGAAGATACCGACTGGGAGGAGATCGAGCTGCTCTATCGTGCGCTGGAGCGCATGCAGCCGTCGCCGGTCATCACGCTCAATCGGGCGGTCGCCGTGTCGAAGCTCAGAGGGCCGGGCGAGGCGCTGACGCTGGTGGAGACGCTCGGCGAAAAGCTCGACGGCTATTTCTATTATCACGGCCTGCGCGGTGGGCTGTTGAAGCAGATCGGGCGTCCGCGCGAGGCGCGAGAGGCTTTCGACCGCGCGATCGCGCTGGCGCATTCCGCACCCGAGGCTGCGCATATCCGCCGGCAGATCGACAGCCTGAAAATGGAGCCGGCGCTGCCGGCGGTGAAATAATTCCAGAAATCACTTTGCGCCTTGTCGGATCGGCGACATCTCACACGTTCTTGTAACAGACTGATCAAGAACAGGTTTCACGAAACAGGAGACGACACATGACCGCCATGCACGAGCTTATTCTCGTCCGCGAATTCGATGCGCCGCGCGAAAAGATCTTCAAGGCCTGGACCGATCCCGAGCTGATGAAGGAATGGTTCGTGCCGCGTCCGTGGACGATATCGGACGCCAAGCTCGAGGTGCGTGCCGGCGGCGCCAATCTGATCGTCATGCGCAGCCCCGAGGGGCAGGAATTCCCCAATCGCGGCGTCTATCTCGAAGTGATCGAGAACGAGAAGCTGGTCTTCACCGACGCCTATACCAGCGCCTGGGTAC
>NZ_DDHH01000165.1:0-5588 GCF_002338015.1 Rhizobium sp. UBA1881 | reverse complement strand
AACTTGGCCAGCGACGGCGCCAGCATCTGCACCGCGCCCAGCTGCAGGGCTTCGAGTTCTTCCTTGTCCTTGTAGAGCTGGCTGTTCGGATACACTTCGACCTTCACGCGTCCCTTCGTCAGCATTTCGGCCCGTTCCTTGAAGCGTTCGGCGGCCTGGCCCTTCGGCGTGTCGGTCGCCACCACGTGGCTGAACTTGATGACGATGGGGGCCTGGGCCCAGGCGGCGTTCATGGAAAGGGCAACGGCGAAGGCCGCGACCAGGGTCTTGATCTGCATGATGTCTCCTCGGTGTCTCGATTTATTGTATTGACCGGCGCGAACCAGTCTGTCCAGCTTCATTTTGCCTTGCAATTGCCAATTTCCACAATAACATCGGAATCAGAAACCTTCTACGGTATCGCATGAAAACGCCGTTCCGGCTGCCGCGTCGCGCCAGCCTCTCCCGCCCCTGGCGCTGGCTGGTGCCGGTGCTGCTGGTGCTGCTCTTCCTGGCGGTTCCGTCGTTCAATCTTTTGACCGCGCAGCTGACGCTTCCTGAGAACCCTGATGTCACCATCAAGGCGACCGCGACGCAGTGGCAGTGGAACTATGAGTATGAAGGCTCGGGCGACAATCCGCTCGCCTTCGACAGCTATCTGCTGAAGGATCAGGACCGCGCTGCCGCCGGCAAGGAAGACAAGGCGAAGTATCCGCGCCTTCTCGCCGTCGACAACGAACTCGTGCTGCCGGTCAACAAGACGGTGCGCGTTCTCGTGACCGCGGCCCCGACCGACGTCATTCACGCCTTCGCGATGCCGTCCTTCGGCGTCAAGATCGATGCCGTGCCCGGCCGCCTGAACGAAACCTGGTTCCGCGCCGAGCGCGAGGGCCTGTTCTACGGCCAGTGTTCCGAACTCTGCGGCAAGGACCACGCGTTCATGCCGATCGCAATTCGCGTCGTTTCCGAGGACAAGTACAAGCAGTGGATGGCGTCCGCCGCCTCCGACCTGCCGGGTGCTTACAAGAACCTCATGGCTGAAACCGATGGTCCCGCAAAGACCCTCGATGTCGCCGAAAACGTCGCTCAGTAAAGGAAAAGGAACGGGACATGGCTGGACCTTCCGCACACGATCATTCGCATGATCACGATCATGGCGCGCACGCCCATGACGATCACCACCACGACCACTCGCACAAGCCGAGCTTCGTTAATCGCTGGCTCTTTTCGACCAACCACAAGGACATCGGCACGCTGTACCTGATCTTCGCGATCATGGCCGGCATCGTCGGCGGCGCGCTCTCCGTTGCCATGCGCATGGAGCTGCAGGAGCCTGGTATCCAGATCTTCCATGGCCTCGCCGCCATGGTCTACGGCTACGAGGGCGATGCCGCCATCGACGGCGCCAAGCAGATGTTCAACATGTTCACCACCGCGCACGCGCTGATCATGATCTTCTTCATGGTCATGCCGGCGATGATCGGCGGTTTCGCCAACTGGATGGTGCCGATCATGATCGGCGCGCCGGATATGGCCTTCCCGCGCCTGAACAACATCTCCTTCTGGCTGATCGTCCCGGCCTTCATCCTGCTCATCATGTCGATGTTCGTCGAAGGCCCGGCCGGGGCTTATGGTGCCGGCGGCGGCTGGACCATGTATCCGCCGCTTTCGAGCACGGGTACGCCGGGTCCTGCGGTCGATCTCGCGATCTTCGCGCTCCACATTGCCGGTGCGTCGTCGATCCTCGGTGCGATCAACTTCATCACCACGATCCTGAACATGCGCGCTCCAGGCATGACGCTGCACAAGATGCCGCTCTTTGCCTGGTCGGTTCTGATCACCGCCTTCCTGCTTCTGCTGTCGCTCCCGGTTCTCGCCGGCGCCATCACCATGATGCTGACCGACCGCAATTTCGGCACCTCCTTCTTCGTGCCCGAGGGCGGCGGCGACCCGATCCTTTACCAGCATCTGTTCTGGTTCTTCGGTCACCCTGAAGTCTACATTCTGATCCTGCCCGGCTTCGGTATCGTCAGCCACATCATCTCGACCTTCTCCAAGAAGCCGATCTTCGGCTATCTCGGCATGGCCTACGCCATGGTCGCGATCGGCGCCGTCGGCTTCGTCGTCTGGGCCCACCACATGTACACGGTCGGCCTGTCGCTCGACGCGCAGCGCTACTTCGTCTTCGCAACCATGGTCATCGCCGTTCCGACGGGCGTGAAGATATTCTCCTGGATCGCGACGATGTGGGGTGGCTCGATCACCTTCTCGACGCCGATGGTCTGGGCGATCGGCTTCATCTTCCTGTTCACCGTCGGTGGCGTCACCGGCGTGCAGCTTGCAAACGCCGGTCTCGACCGTTCGCTGCACGACACCTATTACGTCGTGGCGCACTTCCACTACGTTCTGTCGCTCGGCGCCGTCTTCGCCATCTTCGCTGGCTGGTACTACTGGTTCCCGAAGATGACAGGCTACATGTACAACGAGCTCATCGGCAAGCTGCACTTCTGGGTCATGTTCATCGGCGTCAACCTGGTGTTCTTCCCGCAGCACTTCCTCGGCCTCGCCGGCATGCCGCGCCGCTATATCGACTATCCGGATGCCTTCGCCGGCTGGAACTACGTGTCCTCGATCGGCTCCTACATTTCGGCCTTCGGCGTTCTGATCTTCCTCTTCGGCGTGTTCGAAGCCTTCGCCAAGAAGCGCGTCGCCGGAGACAATCCGTGGGGTGAGGGTGCTACGACCCTCGAGTGGCAGCTTTCATCGCCACCCCCTTATCACCAATGGGAACAGCTCCCGCGCATCAAGTAAATGGATGCGAGACATCGTGACCGCCGCCGGAGGAGCGCGGCGGTCACCGTTCAGTTTTCAGGACAATACCAATGACAGTCATCGACGATCGCAGCAGCCTAGGAGACGACAGCGAATTTCGCATGTCGGAAGCCAGCGCACGCGATTACTTCGAGCTTCTCAAGCCGCGCGTCATGTCGCTTGTGGTCTTCACCGCATTCGCCGGCCTGATCGTGGCGCCCGGCCACATCAACCCGATCATCGGCATCATCGCGGTGCTCTGCATCGCTGTCGGCGCTGGCGCATCCGGCGCGCTCAACATGTGGTATGACGCCGATATCGATGCGGTGATGACCCGCACCGCGAAGCGCCCGATCCCGGCCGGCCGTATCGCGCCCAACGAAGCGCTCGCCTTCGGCCTCGTGCTCTCCTGCTTTTCCGTGTCGATCCTCGGGCTCGCCGTCAATTGGCTCGCAGCCTCGATCCTCGCCTTCACCATCTTCTTCTATGCCGTCGTCTACACGATGTGGCTGAAGCGCTCGACGCCGCAAAACATCGTCATCGGCGGTGCCGCCGGCGCTTTCCCGCCGATGATCGGCTGGGCCTGCGTGACCGATAGCGTCACCATCGAAAGCACGGTCCTCTTCCTCATCATCTTCCTCTGGACGCCGGCCCACTTCTGGGCGCTGGCGCTGTTCAAGATGCGCGACTATCAGTCGGTCGGCGTGCCGATGCTGCCCAATGTCTCGGGCGAGCGCACCACCAAGAACCAGATCGTCGTCTATGCCGTGCTGACTGCGTTCAGCGCCGTCGCGCCGACCTTCCTCGGCTTTGCCAGCACCGGTTACGGCGTCGTCGCCGGCCTGCTCAGCGCCGTCTTCGTCTACTGGTCCGTCATCTGCTGGCGCATGCCCGATGGCGACGAGAAGATGGTGCCGGCCAAGAAGCTCTTCGCCTATTCGATCTTCTATCTCTTCGCCATCTTCTCGGCGCTGATGTTCGACCGCCTGGCGTCCTTCCTGGCCGCCCACTGGGGAGCCGGCCTTTGATCGAGACCGTCAAGCTCACCGAAGCCCAGCGCAAGTCCCGCCGCAACCGCAATGTTGCGCTCGGCCTCGTGCTGGCCGCTCTGGTCGTCATTTTCTACGCCATAACAATCGTGAAATTCACTTGAGGGCATGAGATGAGCGAAGCGCAAAGCACGCCGAGAAAGCCGCGCAACAATAGCGCCGTCGTTTTCATGTGCCTTGCCTTCGTCTTCGGCATGGGCGCGGCAAGCTATGCCGCCGTGCCGCTCTATCGCATGTTCTGTCAGCTGACCGGCTATAACGGCACGACGCAGCGCGTCGAGCAGGCCTCGTCGGTCATCCTCGACCGCAAGATGCGGGTCACCTTCGATGCCAACGTCGCGCCTGGGCTGGATTGGGAGTTCAAGCCGGTGGAGCGCGAGGTCAATCCGCGCATCGGCGAAACGATCCAGGTGAATTTCACCGCCGTCAACAAGTCCGACAAGCCCTCGCGCGGCCAGGCCGTGTTCAACGTCACGCCGGGCGAGGCGGGTGTCTATTTCAACAAGGTGCAGTGCTTCTGCTTCAACGAGACCGAGCTCAAGCCGGGCGAGAAGCTGGAGATGCCTGTCGTCTTCTACATCGACGCCGATATCGTCAAGGCCGTGGAATCCAAGGATATACACACGGTCACGTTGTCTTACACGTTCTATCCGAAGGAAGGACCGAAGCCGGTGGCTTCGCGCGAGGATGGAACGCAAACGCTTGAAAAGAAACTTTGATACTGGGTTCGTTTCCGGCTAAGCCGGAGCGGAGAGGATAGGTCCGGGGGAGTCCAAATGGCCGAAGCGCATCAGAAACATCACGATTATCACATCATAGATCCGAGCCCGTGGCCGCTTCTGGCCTCGATCGGCGCCTTCATCATGGCCTTTGGCGGCGTCGGCTTCATGCGCTACATCAATGGCGGCTCGCTGCACATCTTCGGCATCGAATGGGCGCATCCCTGGCTGTTCTTTATCGGCCTTGCCGTCGTTCTCTACGTGATGTTCGGCTGGTGGGCCGACACCGTAAAGGAAGCCCATGACGGCGCCCACACCCGCGTCGTCTCGTTGCACCTGCGCTACGGCATGATCATGTTCATCGCCTCCGAGGTGATGTTCTTCGTGGCCTGGTTCTGGGCCTATTTCGACGCCAGCCTCTATCCGCACGAAGCCATCCAGGCCTCGCGTCTGGCCTTCACCGGTGGTCAGTGGCCGCCGAAAGGCATCGAGGTGCTCGACCCCTGGCACCTGCCGATCTACAACACCGTCATCCTGCTGCTCTCGGGCACCACGGTCACCTGGGCGCACCATGCGCTGCTGCACAACGACCGCAAGGGCCTCATCCAGGGCCTGACGCTGACCGTGCTGCTCGGCGTGCTGTTCTCCAGCGTCCAGGCCTACGAATACGCCCACGCGCCGTTCGCCTTCAAGAACTCGATCTACGGCGCCACCTTCTTCATGGCGACCGGCTTCCACGGCTTCCACGTGCTCGTCGGCACCATCTTCCTGATCGTCTGCCTGATCCGCGCGCTCCGTGGCGATTTCACGCCGAAGCAACACTTCGGCTTCGAAGCCGCCGCCTGGTACTGGCACTTCGTCGACGTCGTGTGGCTGGGCCTGTACGTCGTTGTGTACTGGCTGTAGTGGGGCCTCGATAAACCTACTGCGCGTCGGATCTTTGGCCTGCGATGCTCGCTGTACGTTAAGTACAGCGAGCATCATCGCCTTGGCGGCTCGGCCAACCATCCTTCCGCTCGCTACGGTTTCT
>NZ_DDHH01000113.1:50108-66562 GCF_002338015.1 Rhizobium sp. UBA1881 | reverse complement strand
CCCCCTCTGGCCTGCCGGCCATCTCCCCCACAGGTGGGGAGATTGGCTGGGCGCGGCCGCTCGCTTTACCTTCATTGTTTGATTGGGGAGTAAGCCACGAGTCGATCTCCCCCCTTGTGGGGGAGATGCCCGGCAGGGCAGAGGGGGGTATGACCCGGCACGACGCCCGCTTAACCCCTCACCCCGAAATCATCACCTCCGCCTCGATCTCAACCGGAAAATTCAGCGGCAGGCCGGCGACGCCGATGGCGGAGCGGGCGTGGCGGCCGACGTCCTGGCCGAAGACGTCGTTGATCAGCTCGGTGAAGCCGTTGATGACGGCGGGCGGGTTGGAGAAGTGGGGGGCGCAGTTGACCATGCCGAGCACTCGGCACCAGCCGGTGATGCGGTCGAGGCTGCCGAGCTCGCGCTTCAGGCTGCCCAGCATGGCAAGCCCGACCTTGCGGGCCGAGGCGTGAGCTTCCTCGATCGTTACCGTGTCGCCGACGACGCCGAAGGGGCCTGATGGCGAGCCGTCGGGGTTCTGCGGGCCGTGGCCGGAGATGAAGGCCCTGTTCCCCCGTACGTTGACCCAGGGAAAGGGCAGCGTCATGTGCGAGGGCAGTTTCAGCGGCTGGGGCAGGACGAGGCCCAGCGAGACAAGCTTCTGTTCGTAGTTCGACATGCTGTTCCCCTGACATGGCTGCGGTCATGGCGGCGCAAAGCGCGACCAAACGGCCGAGATCGTGGATCGGAACCTGTTTCTGCTACTAAAATGCCGCCGAGATGGCGTTGCCAATCATAGCACGACGCGGGGTGCTCCGCATCAGGCCGTCAGCGTGGCCTTCGCCGAGGGGGCCGATCTCGGCTTCTTGCCCTCGAAGACGAGATCGAGGAATTCGTTGAGCCAGGCCTTGAGCGGCGCGTCGAACAGCATGCGGCCTTCGAGGTGCTCGCGGCCCTGCTGGGCATTGGGAAGGATGAAGCGGTGGGCGCCGTGGACGACCCAGCGGTGCATCATGGCGCGGGTCAGTTCGGCGTGGAACTGCAGCGCCCAGGCGTGGCCGTTGTAGCGGAAGGCCTGGTTCGGGTAGACATCGCCCTCGGCGAGCAGATCGGCGCCGCGCGGCAGATCGAAGCCTTCGCGGTGGAAGTGGTAGACCATCCGCGGCCAGTGCATCAGCTGCCGGCCCTTTTCGGTCGCGCGCAGCGGGTACCAGCCGATCTCGGTGGTCTCGTCGGCATTGGCCGCGACCTTGCCGCCGAGATGGCGCACCAGCATCTGCGCGCCCAGACAGATACCGAGCAGCGGTTTCTTCTCCTTCAGCGGCACATCGAGCCAGCCGATCTCGGCCTTGACGAAGTCGTCGGGATCGTTGGCGCTCATCGGGCCGCCGAAGACGACGGCGCCGGTATGCTCGGCAAGCGTTATCGGCAGCTTTTGACCAAGCACCGGGCGGCGGATATCGAGCGGATAGCCCTTCTCGGTAAGCAGCTGGCCGACACGGCCGGGGCTGGAGCTCTCCTGATGCAGCACGATCAGGACCGGGCGTTTGCCTTCGATGCTTGAGCCCGGGTGGCTGGGGTCTGTGGCGCCGGGGCCGGCAATGCCGGTGCCCGCGCCACCTATGCCCGCCGTGCCTGTACTGTCAGTCGGCATCGTCTTGCACCACGTCGATGCCGGTGACGCGCTTGGCTGCCTCCTGGCGCTTCTGGATGCGTTCGCGGGCCGACACGCCGAGAAGCTCGGCGATGCGCCAGATGGCGTCGTCCTCCATCTCGCTGCGCTCGCCATCGGCATAGACGATGTCCCAGAGGATGCCGATCAATTCGAGGCGCTGCTCGGTGTCCAGATGGCGCTTCAGGTCGGAGGTGAAGCGGTAATAGTCGACGGCGTCGCTCTCGGCTTCCTGGCCGGCGGCGATCAGCGCGTCGAGCTGCTTGCCGTCGAGACCGTACTGGTCCTTCAAGAGCGTGCGCAAGCGCTTCTTCTCGCTGTCCTTGATCTGGCCGTCGGCCTCCATGACCTGCATGCAGAGTGCGGCCACCGCGATGCGGGGATCATCGGGGGCAAAGCTGCTCTTTGGGGTGTCTGCGGTCAGGTTCTGAAAAAATGCCTGGAAGCGTTCGAACATACGGGTCCTGTTTGGCTAGAAGAGACGAAGCCGTGTCTTGGGTTCTGGCTCGGCCGATGGATTGCGCACGCCCGGATCATCTGGCAGGCCGCCGAAGAAGGGGCGCGGTTCGGGGGCGTCGGCAGGCTTGCTCGCGGTTGCCGGCTCCTTAGGGGCCGGTTTCGGCTTGGCGGGCGCGGGTGCTGCCGGCGTCTCGGCCACCGGGCGGGCGGCCTTGGCGATGGTCGCGGCGCGTTCGAGCTCGATGATGCGGTGATCGCCGGCGGCACTTTCGGGCCTGACATCGCGCACCGGCGGCAGGCTCTTCAGCGCGCTGTCGATGGAGATGACGGAGCCTTCCTCGACCGGGCCTTCGACTTGGCCGAACGGCGCCTTCCAGACGAAGGCGTCGAGCTTGCCCGTGACCGGCGAGAGCGGCAGCCATTTGTCGGAGACATAGCCATCCGCCACCCATGCCGGATCGCGCGGCGCCTTCAGCGCCTGGGCAAGCCAGTGGCGGATGCGGCCCTGGTCGCCGGTTTCGGCTTCCTCGATATCGGCGAGCAGCAGGAAGGCTGCCTCGCGCGGCTCGATGCGGGCGGCGGCCTCGGCCTTTGCGCGGGCCTTGGCGAAATCCCTGATGTCGAGTGCCGCCTGGGCGACGATCAACAGCGATTCGATGTTGTTGGGGCGGAGCGCCTCCAGCTTTTCGGCGCGCTTCAGCCGGTCGGCAAGCGAATCGCCGCTGCGGGCGCGCACATAGGTGGCGCCGATCTCGGGATGCGGGTTGGTCTTCCAGGCCTGCTCGAGAATGGAGGCTGCCTTGCGCAGCTTGTCTTCGCGAAACAGCGCCTTTGCGGCAATGATCGCGGCCGGCTCGAAATCGGCCGAGAGTTTCAACGCGTGGGTGGCGTCGTCGCGGGCGCCTGAAGGGTCGTTTTCCAGCTTCTCGTCGGCGCGGGCGGTCAGCAGCACGGCGCGCAGCCGGTCGGCCTCGGCCTTGTCGATGACGCGGGCGGCCTTCTGCTGCTCGAGCAGGCGGATCGCATCGTCCCAGCGGCCGGACTGGCTGCGGTATTCGAGCGTCGCCTGGGCAGCCCACGGCAGATAGGGCGCGTTGTCGGCGGCCTTTTCGGCGTACTGGCGGGCGGCCTCGTTGGCGCCGAGGCGCTTGGCTTCGAGATAAAGACCGCGCAGGCCGAGCTCGCGGGTTTCGGGATCCTCGACCATCGCCTCGAACTTGGCGCGGGCCTCGTCGTGCCGGCCTTCGATCAGGGCTGCCTGGGCTTCGAGCAGCGCGATCAGCGGCTCCTGGTCGGCGCGGATAAGGCCGCGCGAGCGGGCGGCCATCTTGCGGGCCATCAGCGCATTGCCGGCGCCCGCGGCGATCAGACCGGTCGAGAGCGCCTGGTAACCGCGGTCGCGCTTGCGGGCGCGGAAATAGCGGGTGACGGAGTGGGGAGAGGTCCAGATGACGCGCACCAGCCACCAGGCGACCATGACGACCGCGATCAGCGCGATGATGGCGGTGGCGGCGACGATCAGCCGGGTCTGATAGAGCTGGCCCTCCCAGATGAGCGAGAGATCGCCTGGGCGATCGGCAAGCCAGGAGAAGCCGTAGCCGAGAACAAGCACGAGAAGAGCGAAGACGACGAGCCTGATCATATCCTCAGCCCTCCTTGCCAGTGCTTGGGCCAGTGCCTGAGACGGCCTTCGACAGCGCGCTGCCGACCAGCTCCTCGACGCGGATGCGGGCGTCCAGCGATTGCTTGAAGGCGGCGGATGCCTGCTTGGCATCTGCCGGCAGCGTGGTCCACTCGTTGGCCGCACCCGGCAGGTCGCCGTTCTTCACCTTGTCTTCCATGCGCGCTGCAATCGCCTCGACGCTGTCGCCCTCAATATTGCCGACCGGGCGCACGCTGACGAGCGACTTGGCGCCCGCCATCAGCCGGTCGGACCAGCTCTCGTTCGGATCGGCCTTGTTGACGCTGCCGACGATCGCGGTCGCGACATCGGGGGCCTGGCGGATCAGCTCGGCGCGCGAGGGCACGCCTGTCTCGGCGAAATTCTTGAGGTCGGCGACGACGGGGTCATCGGGCGAAACGCCGGCATAGGTGTCGAGCTCGGCCACGAAGGGGCCGCCGCGATCGATCGCCGCCTTCAGGCCGGCCGCGGCGATCGCCTTGGCGACGGCGACGTCCTGGCGCGGCTCGTTGAGCTTCTGCTCGGCGGCGGCGAGGCGTTGCTCAAGCTCGGCGCCATTGGTGGCGCGCTGCTCGGTCGCCTGGCTGACGGCGCCGCGCAGCTGGTCGAGCTCAGCGGTGAGGTCTGATATCTTCTGGTTTAGCGCATCGACGGTGGCGCTGTCGGTGCCAGAGCCGGCTGCCTGAGGCGCCTTGGCGGCGGTCTCAAGTGCCGCGATGCGGCCTTCGAGCGCGTCATTGGCCGGCGCGGCCTGCGGTGCGGCGGCGAGGTTGGCGACCGACTGCTTGAGGCCGTCGATCTCGCCGGAGAGGTTGGCCACCTCTGGCGACGATGTCTGCGGCGCCGAAGAGCCGGGCAGGAAGCCAGCATACTGGATAGCGCCAGCGCCGATCAACGCGATCAGCCCGCCGACGATGCCAGCGGCGATCAGGCCGGAGGTGCCGCCCGCTTGGCGCTGAGGCTCGCTCTTCGGCGGCTCCACGGGTTCGGGCGCATGATTATAGGGCGGCAGTTCGGGATCTGGCGCCTTGTCATAGGCGAATGGCTCCGCCGTCTCTTCAGCAGGCGCATCCGCCTTGGCCTTCGCGGCGTCGCTCTCGTCCATGCCGTCATCGGGAACGATCGATTCGCTGGTCTCCGACGGCGCTTCGGCTACCTCGTCGGCCGTCTTGCCGATATCGTGTTGCGCGTCCTTGCTGGCACTCTCCTCCGAGGCAATCTCCTGCGCATCCAAGTCGATCGTGACCGGCTCGTCGGTGCTCTTCGAATGGCGGGGCGGATTTCCTGGTGCCATGAGACCCTCATAATTCTTACAGTGGTTCGAAAGTAGTCAGTGAGGCCGGTGAAGGAAAGAGGCCAGATGAAATTTGCGAAATTAGGTCGCGACCTTGGCTGAAATTGGATTGGTTTGTGGGGCTGTCGGGGTGGCGTTGCCAGGATCGTGGGAAAGGTTTAATAATAGGTCGATTGATTTAATATCAAGCCAATTGGTTGGTTATCGGATCATCTGTTGAGATATTGGAGGTGTTGAACGGTGGTGAGAACCATTGCGCAAAGCGCCATCAGGAACCCTGTCGACCTCATCTTCGGGGTGGATTCGAATGTGCGTGTCCTGCGGGTTCTGGCGCGCCATGGCGGGCTGCTGTCCGCCGCCGATATCAGCCACCGCGCGGCATTGTCGAAGAGCAGCACGCGCGTTGGGCTGCTCTGGCTGGAGGAGATCGGTGTCATCTTCGCCGAGGGGACGGGATACAGTCGGCTGTATCGGCTGAATGCCGAGCATTATCTCGCCGACCAGATACGAAGTCTCTTCGCCGCCGAGGATCGGCGGTTTGCTGATATCGTCGAGGCCGTGAAGGATAGCGCCGGCAGCACGGCGCCGTTGGTCAAAAGCCTATGGATCTACGGCAGTGTCGCGCGCGGCGAGGACCGGCTTGGCAGCGACTTGGATGTCGCTGTCGTGGCCGACGCTGGCGACCTCGCGGCGGTGGTCGAGACGATCCGGGATAGTCTGGCCACGCATTCCGGGCGGCTCGGCTTTGCCGCTAGCGTCGTCGGTCTCGATATGTCCGATGTCGAGCGGTTGGCGCGTGATCGTGATCCCTGGTGGGCCAATGCGGTTGCGGATGCTATCGTGCTGACGGGCAAGCGGCCGGAGGAGCTTGCCGCCTCGGCTGGGGTTGGTGCGGATGGTTAGATCGAGGCCCGGCAAGAAGACGGATGCGGCTTATGTCTCGGCGCGGCTTGCCGTTGCGCGAGCCTACCTGAAGGACGCCCGGAACAGCAATGCGTGGGCGGACCAGGGCGATCTCGGAAATCCATCCATCGCGACGTCAATCAATTCCGCGATCGCCTATGCCGATGCGATCACCGCCAGGTATCGCGGCGAGATCAATCAGGGCGACCATGGCGCGGTGATCAAGCTGCTTCGAGCGGCACTCGGCAATGCATTTCCGAAGCACCAGGAGACAAACCTTCGGGCGCTTCTGGAGCAGAAGGACGAGGTGCAATAAGGGGCGCGCGCGAAGTCGCGGGACGATGCAGCGCGGGCGCTCGTTCGGCTTGAGGAGTTTGTTGCCTGGGCGGAAACCCAACTTACGAAATGACGGCCACGTCGCTCACAGAAGCGACAACAGTGCGGTCTCATCCGGGCTATCGGGCGTGGCGGATTGGCCCTGCAGGGTCAGGGGAATGGCCTCGGCGATGGCCTGGCTGAGGCAAAGCAGGCGGACGCCGATGAGGGCGTCGAGGTTGGCGGAGATTTCCTTCAGCGCGAAGAAGTCCTCGGCGGTGCGGCGCGAATAGAAGAGGATCGCGTCGGGTTCGTGGGCCGAGAAGAGGTCGCGGAGCAGCTGGTCGGGGATGTCGAGGCGGCGCATGCGGTAGCATTCGACCGTTTCGACGGTCAGGCCAAGGTCTGCGGCGCGGGTTTCGAAGGTTTCGGCGCGGGGGAAGCCGGCGAGGTAGAGGAGGTTGGTCTTGTCCGCTCGCGCGATGTCCAGTTGCGCGATGCGATCGGCCAGGTCGGCACCATCGCCGGTGGAGGCGGTGATGTCTCTGAAGCCTGCTGCCCTTGCTTCGTCTGCGGTGGCGTCGCCGACGGCGTAGAGGGGGCGGGAGAGGTGTGGGGCGAGGTCATCGGGGCGTTCGGTGAGAACGCGGATGGCCTCGGCGCTGGTGACTGATATCGGGCCGTCGGAGTTGGCGAGCGCCGCGAAGGCGG
This sequence comes from Rhizobium sp. UBA1881, assembly GCF_002338015.1. NCBI lineage: Bacteria > Pseudomonadati > Pseudomonadota > Alphaproteobacteria > Hyphomicrobiales > Rhizobiaceae > Rhizobium > Rhizobium sp. UBA1881. The sequence continues at coordinate 59,542 of NZ_DDHH01000113.1, read as the reverse complement.
CGTCCGCATCGTGGGCGGGGGCCGATAGCGGCAGCATGATCGGCTCGTGCCTCATCTCCGCCAGCCGTTTTGCGGTGCGCTCGCCCGGATGCGGTGGACGGGTGACGAGCACGCGCATGCGCCGTCAGCTCCAGCTGTCGAAGAACGAGGTGCCGGCGCGGGCGCGGATATCCTGGCCGGCGCGGGTGCCCAGCGCCACCGCGTCGCGGCGGTGGCCGTCGATGGTGATGGCATGCTGGCTGCGGCCATCAGGGGTGATGATCAGGCCGTGGAGGCGGATCTGGTCGCCCTCGCAGACCGCATAGCCGCCGATCGGCGTGCGGCAGGAGCCGTCGAGTGCGCCCAAAAAGGCGCGCTCGCAGGAGACCGTGTCGTAGGTCCTGATATCGTTGATAGGGGCGAGCAGCGCGTCGGTCACCGTGTCGCCGATGCGGCTTTCGATGCAGATCGCGCCCTGGGCAGGCGCCGGCGGGAAGGTGTCGGGGTCGAGAATGTCGGTGATGACCTCGACCTTGCCGAGCCGCTTCAGGCCGGCGAGCGCCAAGAGCGTCGCGTCGACCTGGCCCTCGTTCAGCTTGCGCAAACGGGTGTCGACGAGGCCGCGGAAGGTGATGACGTTGATGTCGGGGCGCATGCGGCGGATCAGCGCTTGGCGGCGCAGCGACGAGGAACCGACGGTCGCGCCGTGCGGCAGGTCGATCAGCTTCGGGGCGGTGCGGCCTACGACAGCATCGCGAATGTCTTCGCGCGGCAGGTAGGCGGAGAGACAGAGCCCTTCGGGCAGCGTCGTCGGCATGTCCTTGGAGGAGTGCACGGCGATGTCGAGGTCGCCGCTCGAGAGCTTCTCTTCAAGCTCCTCGGTGAACAGGCCCTTGCCGCCGATCTCGGAGAGCGAGCGATCAGTGATGCGGTCGCCCTTGGTCGAGAGCACCACGATCTCGAACATCTCCTCGGGGAGGTTATGGGCGGCCATCAGCCTGTCTCGAGCTTCGTTTGCCTGGGCGATCGCCAGCGGGCCGCCTCTGGTGCCGATCCGGAAAGGTTTTGTTTGCATCCGCATTGATCCGTTGTTACCGGAGTTTCTCGTAAACAGGTTTCAGACCCATCGCAATCAACGATCAGGCACCATGGCTCCCTTTCTGCGTATCCTCGGTATCGAAACAAGCTGCGACGAAACCGCCGCCGCCGTTGTCGAGCGGGATGCGAAGGGCGTGCCGACCGTGCGCTCCGATGTGGTGCTGAGCCAGCTTGAAGAGCATAGCGCCTATGGCGGCGTGGTGCCAGAAATCGCCGCGCGCGCCCATGTCGAGGCACTCGATACGCTGATCGACGAGGCTTTGAAACGCGCCAATGTGTCGCTGTCCGACATCGATGCGATTGCCGCGACGTCGGGTCCGGGGCTGATCGGCGGGTTGCTTGTGGGGCTGATGACCGGCAAGGCGATCGCCAAGGCCTCCGGCAAGCCGCTCTACGCGGTCAACCATCTCGAGGGCCATGCGCTGACGGCGCGGCTGACGGACGGGCTTTCCTTTCCCTATCTCATGCTGCTCGTTTCCGGCGGGCATACGCAGCTGATCCTTGTGCGCGGTGTCGGCGAATATGAGCGCTGGGGCACGACGATCGACGACGCGCTGGGCGAGGCCTTCGACAAGACGGCGAAGCTCTTGAGCCTACCCTATCCTGGTGGGCCGGCCGTCGAGCGGGCGGCGAAATCAGGCAATCCTCAGCGTTTCAAGTTTCCGCGGCCGCTGGTCGGCGAGGCGAAGCTCAACTTCTCCTTCTCCGGCCTGAAGACGGCCGTGCGGCAGGCCGCGACCGAGATCGCGCCGCTGACCGACCAGGACGTGGCCGATATCTGCGCCTCGTTCCAGGATGCCGTGTCGCGGACGCTGAAGGACCGGATCGGGCGCGGGCTGGAGCGGTTCAAGGCGCTCTATCCCGATGTCGAACAGCCGGCGCTGGTGGTGGCGGGCGGCGTTGCCGCCAATCTCGTCGTGCGCGTCACGCTGCAGGCGCTGTGCGACAAGAACCGTTTCCGCTTCGTGGCGCCGCCGCTGCATCTCTGCACCGACAACGCCGTCATGATCGCCTGGGCAGGGCTGGAGCGGATGGCCACGGGCGTTCAGCCAGATGATCTCGACGTGCAGCCGCGCTCGCGCTGGCCGTTGGATTCGAGCGCCGAGACATTGCTGGGCTTCGGCAAGCGGGGAGCAAAGGCATGAGCGGAGAAAGCGAAACGATTGCCGTCATCGGCGCCGGCGCGTTCGGGACTGCACTGGCTGCCGTGATCGCGCTGACGGGGCGGCACAAGGTGACGCTGATCGGGCGCGACCCCGGTCTGATGGCCGATCTTGCCGCCGAGCATCTGCACGACGCGGCGCTTCCGGGTATTCCTTTGCCCGAGACGCTGCAGTTTTCCGCCGAGCCGGATGCGATCGGCGATGCCGGCATCGTGCTCTTCGCCATGCCCTCGCAGGCGCAGGCCGATGCAGCGCGGCAGTATGAACCTTACCTGGCTAAGGATGCCATTGTCGTCACCTGCGCCAAGGGCATCGAGAAGACCACGGGCAATCTGTTGACCGACATGCTGGCCAAGGCTCTGCCGGGGCATGCGATCGCGGTGCTGTCGGGCCCGGGCTTCGCGGCCGATATCGCCAAGGGGCTTCCGACCGCGATGGTGGTTGCCGCCGAGAATGGCGAGATCGCCGAGCGGCTGGCGCAGGCGATCTCGGGGCGCACCTTCCGGCTTTATCCTTCGTCGGACAGGATCGGCGTGCAGCTGGGCGGCGCCTTGAAGAACGTGCTGGCGATTGCCTGCGGTATCGTCGAGGGCGCTGGCATTGGCGATTCGGCACGGGCGGCGCTGATTGCGCGCGGACTGGCCGAGATGTCGCGCTTCGTCGTCGCCAAGGGCGGGCAGGCGGATACGGTGCCGGGTCTGTCTGGTCTCGGCGACCTCGTCTTGACCGCCACCAGCCATCAATCGCGCAACCTGCGTTTCGGGATCGCGCTCGGGCGCGGCGAGACGCGCGATCCCGCGCATGGCGAGCTGGTCGAGGGGGCGTTTGCCGCCGCCGTTGTGTCGCGGCTCGCCAAGTCGCTTGATATCGACATGCCAGTCACCGACGCGGTATCCGCAATCATCGAGGGCAAGCTCGGCATTGCCGCTGCCATCGACCAGCTGATGACGCGTCCGATCACGACCGAATAGGAGAACCCACATGCTTTTCGCCTTTGTCTGCAAGGATAAGCCTGGCCACCTCAATGTCCGCATGGACACGCGCCCCACGCATGTCGAGCATCTCAATGCGCTCAACGCTGCCGGCACGCTGAAGATGGCTGGTCCGTTTCTCGATGCCGAGGGCAAGCCCTGCGGCAGCCTTGTCATCGTCGAGGCGGAGACCATCGAGGCGGCAACCGAAATCGCCAATGCCGATCCCTATGCCAAGGCCGGCCTGTTCGAGAGCGTCGAGGTGAAGCCCTTCAACTGGGTCTTCAACAAGCCGGAGGCTTAAGCAAGTGGCGCACTGGCTTTACAAATCCGAACCGTCCGCATGGTCCTGGGAGCAGCAGAAGGCTGCCGGCGAAAAGGGCACGGAGTGGACCGGCGTTCGCAACTATCTGGCGCGCAACAACATGCGGGCGATGCAGATCGGCGACAAGGGCTTCTTCTACCACTCCAATGACGGGCTGGAGATCGTCGGCATCGTCGAGGTCTGCGCGCTGTCGCATCCCGATTCGACCGCCAAGGGCGATCCCAAGTGGGACTGCGTCGATATCCGCGCCGTCCGTGACATGCCGAAGCCGGTGACGCTGAAGGATGTGAAGGCGAGCGAGAAGCTGTCGAAGATGTCGCTGGTGACGTCGATGCGGCTTTCCGTGCAGCCGGTGACCGACGAGGAATGGGCCGAGGTCTGCCGCATGGGCGGGCTCGACAACCCGCCGCGCTGATATCGTGAAGACCGATCCCGCGCTCTTCATCCGCGACAATACCAGCCCGATGACGCCGCCGCATGTGCCGGAGATCCGGCTCAATCTGGCGAGCGAAGCGCATGAGCTGTGGCTGAAGACGGAAGAAGAGCTCGCAGAGATCGGCCTGCCGCCGCCGTTCTGGGCTTTTGCCTGGGCGGGCGGGCAGGGGCTGGCGCGCTATGTGCTCGATCATCCCGAGACGGTTTCGGGCAAGCGCGTCGTCGATTTCGCCAGCGGCTCGGGGCTGGTGGCGATCGCGGCGAAGATGGCGGGCGCGGAGGTTGTGCTCGCCGCCGATATCGATCCTTGGACAAAAACGGCGGTGACGCTCAATGCTGAGCTGAACGGGGTCGAGATCGGCTTTACGGGCGAGAACCTGATCGGCTCGGAGATCGATGCCGACGTGCTGTTGGCCGGCGACGTGTTCTATGATCGCGACTTCGCCATGGCGCTAGTGCCGTGGTTCGAGCGGCTGGCGGCCCGTGGGGTGACCGTGCTCGTCGGCGATCCCGGGCGGGCCTATCTGCCGAAGGATCGGCTGTCGGCCTGCGCGGTCTACGAGGTACCGGTGACGCGGGCGCTCGAGGACAGCGAGGTCAAGAAGACCACGGTCTGGCGCTTCAACGGCTGATGGGCTCTATCAGGGGCGGATGACGCAGACGCCCTGTTCGTAGGAGCAGGGGTTGCTGATATTGTTGACATGGATGACCTTGGCCATCGGCGCCAGACGGACCGTCGGCTGATATCCGTAGCCGGCATAGCCGTAACCGCCGACATAGGTGCCGCCATCCGTTTCATAGGCATAGGACGAGCCGGCATAGGTGCCCGACGGCGCGCGCGCTTCGCCGCGCTGGTCGATGATGACGATGTTGCTGCGGGCAAAGTTGGACGTGGGCGAGGAGAAGCGCTGGATGAAGCGGCCTCGGCCCGGATGCGGGCGGTAGCCGTTATAGCCGCCGGCGATCTGCCGCGGGCCGTTGTTCCAGCCGCCGTAATTGCCGATGATCGACGTGCCGCGATGGCGGATGACCGAGCCGGATGCGAAGCCGTTTGCGATGCCGCGATGGCCCATGCCTTGTCCGACATTGCCATATCCGATGCCGCCGCCATGGCCGCGATCGTGGTGGCGCGGAACGAAATTGCCGCCGAAATCGCCAGCTGCGGCGGGCAGCGCGATCAGCACTGCTGCGGCGAGCGAAACGAGTTTCGAGGATGTCTTGAACATCGCGTTGGTCTCCGGAAACGGAATGCTTAACAAAGCGTTAACGCGAAAATGCGCCAAAAGCGCAGGCTTGTCCACCAAAGCTTGAAAATTCATCCGCAAGGGGTAGCGGGGCGGGCCGGTTGACCTATGTCAACTGCGACGTCAAGACGCAAATCGATTAAATTCGGTGGGTGCGTCAATTATACTTGTCGTTAGGTGTTTCGGTGATTAAACGTCGCCAATGATGCAACGCACGCACAGCTTTGTGACCATCGTGTGGATGCTTGGATGCTTTCCGGATCCCGGGAGGCGCAGAAAGACCGCCGCGAGGTTCTGATGGCGAACGTGACAAATAATCGGCCCCTGTCGCCGCATTTGCAGATTTATAAACCAATCCCCACCATGGTTATGTCGATCGTCCACCGTATCACCGGTGGAGCGCTCTATGTCGGTACGCTTCTGGTCGCCTGGTGGCTGATCGCGGCCGCAACCGGCGTCGGTGCTTACGACTGGGCCAACTGGGTGCTCGGCAGTATCATCGGCAAGCTCGTGCTGCTCGGCTATACCTGGGCGCTCATCCATCACATGCTCGGCGGCTTCCGCCACTTCATGTGGGACCTCGGCCACGGCTTCGGGAAGGAATTCTCGACCAAGCTCGCCATCGCCAACATCATTGCCTCGCTCTGTCTGACCTTGCTGGTCTGGGTGATCGGCTTCCTCATTCGCTTCTAAAGGTTGATCACATGGATATGCGTACCCCCTTGGGTAAGGTTCGCGGCCTCGGTTCGGCCAAGGACGGCACCGAACATTTCTGGCGCCAGCGCGTGACGGCCGTTGCCAACGTGCCGCTGTTTCTCTTCTTCATCATCTTCATGATCATCCATGCCGGCCAGCCCTATGCGCAGGTGGTTCACGCGCTGTCGAACCCGTTCGTCGCCGTCGTCATGGGCCTGATGGTCGTGTCGGGCGTCATCCACATGAAGCTCGGCATGCAGGTCATCATCGAAGACTACGTGCACCATGAAGTCACCAAGATCGCGCTCGTGATGCTCAACACCTTCTTTTCGATCCTGATGGCGGGGCTCTGTCTCTTCGCCATTCTGAAGATCGCCTTCGTAGGATAATTGATATCATGGCATCGAATTCATCCGCTCAGAATGGCCCCGCTCAGAACGGGAAGGCCTACAAGTACATCGATCACTCCTATGACGTGATCGTCGTCGGCGCCGGCGGCGCCGGCCTGCGCGCCACGCTCGGCATGGCTGAACAGGGCTTCAAGACCGCCTGCATCACCAAGGTGTTCCCGACCCGCTCGCACACCGTTGCTGCGCAGGGCGGCATCGCGGCTTCGCTGCGCAACATGACGCCCGACAGCTGGCAGTGGCACCTCTACGACACCGTCAAGGGTTCCGACTGGCTCGGCGACGTCGACGCCATGCAGTACCTCACCATGGAAGCGCCGAAGGCGGTCTATGAGCTCGAGCACTACGGCGTTCCCTTCTCGCGTAACGAAGAAGGCAAGATCTATCAGCGCCCGTTCGGCGGCCACATGCAGAACTACGGCGAAGGCCCGCCGGTACAGCGCACCTGCGCCGTTGCCGACCGTACCGGCCACGCCATCCTGCACACGCTCTACGGCCAGTCGCTGCGCCACAACGCGGAATTCTTCATCGAGTATTTCGCGCTCGACCTGATCATGTCGGATGACGGCAGCCGCTGCACCGGCGTCGTCGCCTGGTGCCTCGACGACGGCACGATCCATCGCTTCGCCGCCAAGATGGTGGTGCTGGCGACCGGCGGCTACGGCCGCGCCTATTTCTCGGCGACCTCGGCACACACCTGCACCGGCGACGGTGGCGGCATGGTTGCCCGCGCCGGCCTGCCGCTCCAGGACATGGAGTTCGTGCAGTTCCACCCGACCGGCATCTACGGCTCCGGCTGTCTGATCACCGAAGGTGCGCGCGGCGAAGGCGGCTACCTCGTCAACTCCGAGGGCGAGCGCTTCATGGAGCGCTACGCACCGTCTGCAAAGGACCTTGCCTCGCGCGACGTCGTTTCGCGCTGCATGACGCTCGAGATCCGCGAAGGCCGCGGCGTCGGCAAGAACAAGGACCACATCTTCCTGCATCTCGACCATCTCGATCCGGCCGTTCTGCATGAACGCCTGCCGGGGATTTCCGAGAGCGCCAAGATCTTCGCCGGGGTCGACGTGACGCGCGAGCCGATCCCGGTTCTGCCGACCGTTCACTACAACATGGGCGGCATTCCGACGAACTACTGGGGTGAGGTGCTCAACGCCGACAGCTCCAACCCGGAGCGGGTCATTCCTGGCCTGATGGCCGTCGGCGAAGCCGGCTGCGCCTCGGTGCACGGGGCAAACCGCCTCGGCTCCAACTCGCTGATCGACCTCGTGGTCTTCGGCCGCGCCGCCGCCATCCGTGCCGGCGAAGTCATCGACCGCGCCGCACCGGTTCCGCACCTCAACGTCGCCGCCTGCGACAAGATCATGGATCGTTTCGACGGCCTGCGTCATGCCTCCGGCAGCACACCGACGGCCAATCTTCGCGAGAAGATGCAGCGCGCCATGCAGGAAGACGCCGCCGTGTTCCGTACGCAGGAATCGCTGGAATCGGGCTGCAAGCGCATCTCGGCCATCTGGCAGGAAATGCGCGACATCAAGGTCACCGACCGTTCGATGGTCTGGAATTCCGACCTCGTCGAGACGCTCGAACTGCAGAACCTGATGGCCAACGCCATCACCACGATCTACGGCGCCGAAGCGCGCAAGGAGAGCCGTGGTTCGCACGCCCGCGAGGACTACACTGAAGGCGCATTCGCCGGCCGCGACGACGTCAACTGGCGCAAGCACACGCTTGCCTGGGTCAACGACGCCGGCGACGTCAAGCTCGACTACCGCCCCGTGCATACCGAGCTGATCGCGGAAGGGATCGACCCGCAGAAGATCGCGCCCAAGGCGCGTGTTTACTGATGGGGAATGTGGCAAGGTAGAACTGGCTGAGCCGCTTTAAGGAGCGAAATCATGGGTGAAATGCGCATCAGGATCGATGAAAGCCTTTTGACCAAGCTGGAGAACCTTGCCCGTGCGCACAAGCGGACGTTGGAAGAAGAGGTCAACGAACGCTTGAGCGCATCCGTCGCCGACACACCTGCGGAGTCGCTCTACGACGCTGCCGTTCGTATCGCTGCAATGACGCCGAAGGGCGTCGTGCAGACCGACAGCGTCGAAATCCTTCGCGAATTGCGGGATCGCTGATGATTGTCGTCGATGCATCGGTGGTGGTGAAATGGTTTGTCGATGAGGGAGATCATCTCGACGCCATTCAGTTGACCAAGGCTGAAGCGGCGTTGAAGGCACCCGATATCGTTCTGGCTGAAGTGGCACATGTTCTTCGCAGGAAAATCCGGACCGGCATCATCTCAACCGCGCAGGCTTCGGAGGCTGTTGCAAGGGTGAAGACGGCCTTCAGGCACCTCGTGCCATCGATAGACCTGATCGATGTCGCATTCGATCTTTCTTCCACGATGGATCACTCCATCTATGACGCGATGTATCTCGCCTGTGCGCTCGACGATGCCGACGATATTCTCGTGACTGCCGACCGAAAATTCGCCGCCAAGGCTTCCGCGGCTGGATTTGACAACAAGATTCGTATTTTGGGAGCGGCCTTGCCCGGCTCCACGTCGCCACAGGAAAATAACCATGGTTGAACTCGCACTTCCCAAAAATTCCCAGATACGCGAAGGCAAGGTGTGGCCGAAGCCGGCCGGCGCCACCAATACACGCGAATTCCGCGTCTATCGCTGGAGCCCCGACGATGGACAGAACCCGTCGATCGACACGTTCTACATCGACGTCGACGATTGCGGCCCGATGGTGCTCGACGGTCTGCTCTACATCAAGAACAAGATCGACCCGACGCTGACGCTGCGCCGTTCCTGTCGCGAGGGCATCTGCGGTTCCTGCGCGATGAACATCGACGGCACCAATACGCTGGCCTGCACCAAGGGTCTCGACGACATCAAGGGCTCGGTGAAGATCTATCCGCTGCCGCACATGCCCGTCGTCAAGGACCTCGTGCCTGATCTCACCAACTTCTATGCCCAGCACCGCTCGATCGAGCCCTGGCTGAAGACGGTGTCGCCGGCGCCGGCAACCGAGTGGAAGCAGAGCCACGAAGACCGACAGAAGCTCGACGGCCTCTACGAGTGCATTCTTTGCGCCTGCTGCTCGACCTCC
>NZ_DDHH01000113.1:49624-49891 GCF_002338015.1 Rhizobium sp. UBA1881 | reverse complement strand
CCGCTATCTCGGCCCGGCCGTATTGCTGCAGGCCTATCGCTGGCTGATCGACAGCCGCGACGAAGCCAAGGGTGAGCGCCTCGACAACCTCGAGGATCCGTTCCGCCTCTATCGCTGCCACACGATCATGAACTGCGCGCAGACCTGCCCGAAGGGTCTGAACCCGGCCAAGGCGATCGCCGAAATCAAGAAGATGATGGTCGAGCGCCGCGTCTGACGCGACGCTATCCATCCGGCGGCCCCATGCGGGCCGCCGATGCCTGCCGG
>NZ_DDHH01000113.1:1317-49467 GCF_002338015.1 Rhizobium sp. UBA1881 | reverse complement strand
GTGCGAGATGATCATCGTTCAATCGTGAAACAGGCGACAGCATTTCCAGAAGAAATGACTGGTCATCACCTTGCTGACAAATTCTATCTTCAGGAAGTTCTCAGCCGTAAAGGTTGAATTGCGCTGTCACAGACCTAGCTCCGTCAGGCAATTCACGGCCATTACGGCTTGATTAACCAAAGTGAAACACGTTCATTCGAAAATAAGCTAATTACTATTTTCATGCGACAAAAGCGGACATTCGGGAGCATTCAGATGCAGTTGCGATATGCGATGACAGGTATGGCGGTTGTTCTGTCACTCGCCGGTTGCCAGCGTACAGCCTATAACGACGCGAGCTACAGCGCAGCGCCGGCGCCTTTGACGGCACAGCCGGTGCCTTCGGTGCAGGGCGGTCAGCTGCCTCCTCCCGGTGGTTCCTCGCAGTTTCCGGCCGCTCCGGCCTCGACGGCGCCGATGGGCGGCGTGCAGGGCGGCGGCGCAATGGCGGCCAATGGCGGCGGCCTCGACGTGACCAAGGAATCGCTGGTCGGCAGCTGGCGGGTCAACGGCTCCTGCGACATGTTCCTGACGCTCACCAACCTCGGCAGCGGTTCGCGCGGCGGCACACGCGGCTGCGTCGGCGAGCTGACGGCGATGGGCTCCTGGGAAGTGTCTGGCAAGCAGGTCCTGCTCAAGGACCGCAACGGCACCCAGATCGGCAGCGTCTACAAGACCGCCGACAACGCCTTCAGCGGCCAGACCAGCAGCGGCCAGCCGATCGCGCTCAGCCGATAAGCGAGCCGGCGGCTCGCTCCGCCGATCTTTTCCAGGCGGATTATCTCAATGCAACCGATGCCAGACTACAGCTTGAGCGTCAGCGAACAATTGAAGTCGCTGACGGCCTCAGGCTCGCTTCAACTCGACTCCGCCCAGATGCATGTGGCGAAATGCCTGGATCGGGTGCTGTCGGAACTCAAGCAGAAGCGTCCGGCGGCGAAATCGAGCGCGCTCGGATGGCTGTTCGCGGCCAAGAAGAAGTCCTCCGAGCCGGTCAAGGGTCTCTACATTCACGGCAGCGTCGGCCGCGGCAAGACGATGTTGATGGACATGTTCTTCGACATGGCGCCGTGTTCGAAGAAGAGACGGGCGCATTTCCACGAGTTCATGGCCGACGTGCACAACCGCATCGCCGCTCACCGGCTGCGGCTGAAGAACGGCGAGACCAAGCAGGCCGATCCGATCCCCGTCGTCGGTGCCGCACTCTATGACGAAGCCGAGCTTCTGTGCTTCGACGAGTTCACGGTGACCGATATCGCCGATGCGATGATCCTGTCGCGGCTGTTTTCCGACCTGTTCGGGCGCGGCTGCGTGCTGGTCGCCACTTCCAACGTCGAGCCGGTCAACCTTTATCGTGACGGCCTCAACCGTGGTCTGTTCCTGCCGTTCATCGATCTCCTCAACAAGCACGTCGAGACCGTGACGCTGGATTCTCCGACGGATTACCGGATGGAGAAGATCGACAGCCTGCCCGTCTACATCACGCCGCTCGACCGTCATGCCGACATGGCCATGGACGCCGCCTGGAACCAGGCACTGCATGGGCGCAAGGCGCAGCCGATCGAGCTGCCGATGAAGGGGCGCTCGATCCATGTGCCGCTCTCCGTCGACCGGCTGGCGCGCTTCACATTCGCCGATCTCTGCGACAAGCCGCTGGGTGCCGCCGACTTCCTTGCCATCTCCGAACGCTTTGATGCCATATTTGTCGATCACGTTCCCATGCTCGGACCCGAGAAGCGGAACCAGACGAAGCGCTTCATCATTTTGGTCGATACGCTCTACGACCATGCGGTGAGGCTCTATATCTCGGCGGCGGCCATGCCTGAGAACTTGTTGACACAAGCGCGTGGTACCGAAGGTTTCGAGTTCGACCGGACGGCATCGCGCCTTTTCGAGATGCGGAGTGCGGAATATCTGGCTCTGCACCACGAGAAACGAGCCGCCGAATAGCAGTTTCATGACAAAAACTCTTACGTTTACGTAATTACTTTTTCTTCTAAACGATTGAAATTGCTGGTCTCAAAATAATCAGTTGCCATTTTTGGCCTTAGGGTCTATGCGATTGCGGCAATTGGGCGCAGCCCTCAGTGCGTCGCCCGACGAATTTTGGTCGCAAAGGAAACACCGAAATGGCGCGTAACAAAATCGCTCTCATTGGTTCTGGCATGATTGGTGGCACGCTGGCGCATCTCGCCGGCCTCAAGGAGCTGGGTGACATCGTTCTCTTCGATATCGCCGACGGCATCCCGCAGGGTAAGGGCCTCGACATCGCGCAGTCCTCGCCGGTTGAAGGCTTCGATGCCAACCTCACCGGCGCAAGCGACTACTCCGCAATCGAAGGCGCAGACGTCTGCATCGTTACCGCCGGCGTCGCCCGCAAGCCGGGCATGAGCCGCGACGACCTGCTCGGCATCAACCTCAAGGTCATGGAGCAGGTCGGCGCCGGCATCAAGAAGTATGCCCCGAACGCCTTCGTGATCTGCATCACCAACCCGCTCGACGCCATGGTCTGGGCGCTGCAGAAGTTTTCCGGCCTCCCGGCCAACAAGGTCGTCGGCATGGCCGGCGTTCTGGACAGTTCGCGCTTCCGCCTGTTCCTCTCCAAGGAATTCAACGTTTCCGTACAGGACGTCACCGCTTTCGTTCTCGGCGGCCACGGCGACACGATGGTCCCGCTCGCACGTTATTCGACGGTTGGCGGCATCCCGCTCACCGACCTCGTCACCATGGGTTGGGTCACCAAGGAGCGCCTGGAAGAAATCATCCAGCGCACCCGTGATGGCGGCGCCGAAATCGTTGGTCTCTTGAAGACCGGCTCGGCCTATTACGCACCGGCCGCTTCGGCGATCGAAATGGCTGAATCCTACCTCAAGGACAAGAAGCGCGTCCTGCCTTGCGCAGCGCAGCTCTCCGGCCAGTACGGCGTCAAGGACATGTATGTCGGCGTTCCCACCATCATCGGTGCCGGTGGCGTCGAGCGCATCATCGAGATCGACCTGAACAAGGCCGAAAAGGAAGCCTTCGACAAGTCCGTCGCCGCTGTCGCCGGCCTGTGCGAAGCCTGCATCAACATCGCGCCGTCGCTGAAATAAGCCGACCGACCGCTGACGCAATCCAAACAGGAATAGATCCATGAACATTCATGAATATCAGGCCAAGGCTCTGCTCAAGGGCTATGGTGCGCCGGTCGCCAAGGGCGTGCCGATCCTCAAGGTCGAGGAAGCCGAAGCTGCCGCCAAGTCGCTGCCGGGCCCGCTCTACGTGGTCAAGAGCCAGATCCACGCCGGTGGCCGCGGCAAGGGCAAGTTCAAGGAACTCGGCCCCGACGCCAAGGGCGGCGTTCGCCTCGCCAAGTCGATCGACGAAGTCGTCGCTCACGCCAAGGAAATGCTCGGCAACACGCTGGTAACTGCGCAGACGGGCGAAGCCGGCAAGCAGGTCAACCGCCTCTACATCGAAGACGGCGCCGACATCGACCGCGAACTCTATTGCTCGCTGCTGGTCGACCGTTCGGTCGGTCAGGTTGCCTTCGTGGTTTCGACCGAAGGCGGCATGGACATCGAAGCTGTCGCCCACGACACGCCCCACAAGATCCACACGATCGCCATCAACCCGGAAGCCGGTGTAACGGCTGACGACGTTGCCAAGATCGTCAAGGCTCTCGAGCTCTCCGGCGCTGCCGCCGAAGACGCCAAGTCGCTGTTCCCGGCGCTCTACAAGGCGTTCGGCGAAAAGGACATGGCGCTCCTCGAAGTCAACCCGCTGATCGTCATGAAGGACGGTCATCTGCGCGTTCTCGACGCCAAGATGTCCTTCGACGGCAACGCGCTGTTCCGCCATGACGACGTCAAGGCGCTGCGCGACGAGACCGAAGAAGACGCCAAGGAAATCGAAGCCTCCAAGTGGGACCTCGCCTATGTCGCTCTCGACGGCAACATCGGCTGCATGGTCAACGGCGCCGGTCTCGCCATGGCGACGATGGACATCATCAAGCTCTACGGCAAGGAGCCGGCTAACTTCTGCGATGTCGGCGGTGGCGCCGGCAAGGAGAAGGTCGCGGCTGCCTTCAAGATCATCACGGCTGACCCGAAGGTCGAGGGCATCCTCGTCAACATCTTCGGCGGCATCATGAAGTGCGACGTCATCGCAGAAGGCGTTGTCGCAGCGGTTCAGGAAGTCGGTCTCAAGGTTCCGCTCGTCGTTCGCCTCGAAGGCACCAATGTCGAGCTCGGCAAGAAGATCCTCAACGAATCCGGTCTCGCGATCACGGCAGCTGACGATCTCGACGATGCCGCCAAGAAGATCGTCGCGGCGATCAACGCCTAATTTGAGGACCTGATAGATGTCTATTCTCGTAAACAAGAATACCAAGGTTCTCGTTCAGGGCCTGACCGGCAAGACCGGTACTTTCCACACCGAACAGGCGCTCGCCTATTACGGCACGCAGATGGTCGGCGGTATCCACCCGAAGAAGGGTGGCGAAACCTGGACCGGCTCGAAGGGCGAAAGCCTGCCGATCTTCGCTTCGGTCGCCGAAGCCAAGGAACGCACCGGTGCCGACGCTTCGGTCATCTACGTTCCGCCGGCTGGTGCCGCTGATGCGATCATCGAGGCGATCGACGCCGAGATCCCGTTCATCACCTGCATCACCGAGGGCATCCCGGTCATGGACATGGTTCGCGTCAAGGCTCGCCTCGACCGCTCCAAGTCGCGACTGCTTGGGCCAAACTGCCCGGGTATCCTGACGCCGGAAGAATGCAAGATCGGCATCATGCCGGGCTCGATCTTCCGCAAGGGTTCGGTCGGTATCGTTTCGCGCTCCGGCACGCTGACCTACGAAGCCGTGTTCCAGACGTCGAACGAAGGCCTCGGCCAGACGACGGCTGTCGGCATCGGCGGAGACCCGGTCAAGGGCACAGAGTTCATCGACGTGCTCGAGATGTTCCTGGCCGACGAAGCCACGACCTCGATCATCATGATCGGCGAAATCGGCGGTTCGGCTGAAGAGGACGCGGCGCAGTTCCTGATCGACGAAGCCAAGAAGGGCCGCAAGAAGCCGATGGCCGGCTTCATCGCGGGCCGTACGGCTCCGAAGGGCCGCACCATGGGCCACGCCGGCGCTGTCGTTTCCGGCGGCAAGGGCGATGCGGAATCCAAGATCGCTGCCATGGAAGCAGCCGGCATCAAGGTTTCGCCTTCGCCGGCACGCCTCGGCACGACGCTGGTTGAAGTCCTCAAGGGCTAAGCCAATCTATACACCGGGCAGGATGCGCTTTGCGTGCTGCCCGGTTCGAACCAAGACTGAGCCGCGGACAGGCGGCTGAACATGAAGATGCGGCAGCCGGTCGATGGGATCGGCAAAATCACAAAGTCAGGAGGCGGGCGGAAGCGTCCGCGTAACACCATGGCACGGCAAGAAGCCAACGAGCAGTTTCAGATCACCTCGTTCCTGGATGGCGCCAACGCTGCTTATATCGAGCAGCTCTATGCGCGCTACGAGGACGACCCGGCATCGGTCAACGAAGAATGGCGCGCCTTCTTCAAGGCGCTGGAAGACAATCCTGATGATGTGAAGCGGGCCGCCAAGGGCGCATCCTGGCGCAAGAAGAACTGGCCGATGCAGGCCAGCGGCGACCTCGTTTCGGCGCTCGACGGCGACTGGGGCGTGATCGAGAAGGTCGTCGAGACCAAGGTCAAGGCAAAGGCTGAAGCAGCCGGCAAGCCGACCGAAGGTGCAGACATCCTGCAGGCGACGCGCGACAGCGTACGCGCCATCATGATGATCCGCGCCTACCGGATGCGCGGCCACCTGCACGCCAAGCTCGACCCGCTCGGCATCGCGGCACCCGTTGAAGACTACAAGGAACTGTCGCCGGAAAACTACGGTTTCTCCGAAGCCGACTACGACCGCAAGATCTTCATCGACAACGTGCTCGGCCTGGAATACGCCACCGTTCGCGAGATGATCGAGATCCTAGAGCGCACCTACTGCTCGACGATCGGCGTCGAGTTCATGCACATTTCGAATCCTGAGGAAAAGGCCTGGATCCAGGAACGGATCGAAGGTCCTGATAAGGGCGTTGCCTTCACCGCTGAAGGCAAGAAGGCGATCCTGTCGAAGATCATCGAAGCCGAAGGCTACGAGCAGTTCCTCGACGTCAAATTCAAGGGCACCAAGCGCTTCGGCCTCGACGGCGGTGAATCGCTGATCCCGGCGCTCGAGCAGATCCTGAAGCGCGGCGGCCATCTCGGCCTCAAGGAAGCCGTGTTCGGCATGGCCCACCGCGGCCGCCTGAACGTGCTTTCCCAGGTCATGGGCAAGCCGCACCGCGCCATCTTCCACGAGTTCAAGGGCGGCTCCTATGCGCCTGACGAAGTCGAAGGTTCCGGCGACGTGAAGTACCACCTCGGCGCTTCGTCGGACCGCGAGTTCGACGGCAACAAGGTTCACGTGTCGCTGACGGCCAACCCGTCGCACCTTGAAATCGTCGACCCTGTCGTCATGGGCAAGGCCCGCGCCAAGCAGGACATGAGCGCCACCGTCTGGGACGGCGACATCATTCCCTTGTCGGAGCGCGCCAAGGTTCTGCCGCTCCTCATCCACGGCGATGCCGCTTTTGCCGGCCAGGGCGTGATTGCCGAAATCCTCGGCCTGTCCGGTCTGCGCGGCCACCGCGTTGCCGGCACGATGCACGTCATCATCAACAACCAGATCGGCTTCACCACGAACCCGGCCTTCTCGCGTTCGTCGCCCTATCCGTCCGACGTCGCCAAGATGATCGAAGCACCGATCCTGCACGTCAACGGTGACGATCCGGAAGCCGTGGTTTACGGTGCCAAGATCGCCATGGAATTTCGCATGAAGTTCCACAAGCCTGTCGTGCTCGACATGTTCTGCTACCGCCGCTACGGCCACAATGAAGGCGATGAGCCGTCCTTCACGCAGCCGAAGATGTACAAGGTCATCCGCGCCCACAAGAGCGTTCTGCAGCTCTACAGCGAGCGCCTCGTTTCCGAGGGCGTGCTCAGCGAAGGCGAAGTCGAGAAGATGAAGGCCGACTGGCGCGCGCATCTCGAGCAGGAGTTCGAGGCTGGCCAGCACTACAAGCCAAACAAGGCCGACTGGCTTGACGGCGAGTGGTCGGGCCTGCGCACGGCTGATAATGCCGACGAGCAGCGTCGCGGCAAGACCGCCGTGCCGATGAAGCAGCTGAAGGAAATCGGCCGCAAGCTGTCCGAGATCCCGGAAGGCTTCCATGCGCACCGCACGATCCAGCGCTTCATGGAAAACCGCGCCAACATGATCTCGACCGGCGAAGGCATCGACTGGGCAACGGCGGAAGCGCTGGCGTTCGGCGGTCTCGTCACCGAAGGTCACAAGATCCGTCTCTCGGGCCAGGATTGCGAACGCGGCACCTTCTCGCAGCGTCACTCGGTTCTCTACGATCAGGAAACGGAAGAGCGCTATATCCCGCTCGCCAACCTGTCGGCGACCCAGGCGCGCTACGAAGTCATCAACTCGATGCTGTCGGAAGAAGCCGTTCTCGGCTTCGAATACGGCTACTCGCTGGCCCGCCCGAACGCGCTGACGCTCTGGGAAGCCCAGTTCGGCGATTTCGCCAACGGTGCGCAGGTCGTGTTCGACCAGTTCATCTCGTCTGGCGAACGCAAGTGGCTGCGCATGTCCGGCCTCGTCTGCCTCCTGCCGCACGGCTATGAAGGCCAGGGTCCGGAGCACTCGTCGGCCCGCCTCGAGCGCTTCCTGCAGCTTTGCGCGGAAGACAACATGCAGGTCGCCAACGTCACGACGCCGGCGAACTACTTCCACATCCTGCGCCGCCAGGTGAAGCGCGACTTCCGCAAGCCGCTGATCCTGATGACGCCGAAGTCGCTGCTGCGCCACAAGCGCGCCGTATCGGGCCTGGCCGAAATGGCCGGCGAGACCTCGTTCCACCGTCTCCTCTGGGACGATGCCGAGGTCATCAAGGACGGCCCGATCAAGCTGCAGAAGGATGCCAAGATCCGCCGCGTCGTGCTCTGCACCGGCAAGGTCTATTACGACCTGCTCGAAGAGCGCGAAAAGCGCGGCATCGACGATGTCTACCTGCTGCGCGTCGAACAGCTCTACCCGTTCCCGGCCAAGGCGCTCATCAACGAGCTCTCCCGCTTCCGCAACGCTGAAATGGTCTGGTGCCAGGAAGAGCCGAAGAACATGGGTGCATGGTCGTTCATCGACCCGTATCTGGAATGGGTGCTTGCCCATATCGATGCGAAGTACCAGCGCGTTCGCTACACCGGACGTCCGGCTGCGGCATCGCCCGCAACCGGCCTGATGTCCAAGCATCTGGCACAGCTCGCCGCGTTCCTCGAGGACGCGCTCGGCGGCTAACGAGAATGAGATCGGGGAGGGAGCGCGCCGCGTTTCCTCTCCGCATTAATTCAGATCCCGGCCGCTCGCGCCGGAACGCCGTCAAACATCACAAAGATCAAAATTCAGGATTTGAACAATGGCCACAGAAATCCGCGTTCCAACTCTCGGTGAATCCGTCAGCGAGGCAACCGTCGGCACCTGGTTCAAGAAGGTCGGCGATGTCATCAAGGCCGACGAGCCGCTGGTGGAGCTTGAAACCGACAAGGTGACCATCGAAGTTCCGGCACCGGCTGCCGGCGTACTTTCCGAAATTGTCGCGCAGGCCGGTGAAACCGTCGGTCTCGACGCGCTGCTCGGCCAGATCGCTGCAAGCGCAGGTGCCGCCGCTGCTGCTCCGGCTGCAGCTGCCGCCCCCGCCAAGGCCGCTGAGCCGGCTCCTGCCGCTGCCGCACCGGTTGCCGCTGCCGCTTCCTCGATGCCGCCGGCACCGGCTGCTTCGAAGATGCTCGCTGAAAACAACCTCTCGGCCGATCAGGTCGATGGTTCTGGCAAGCGCGGCCAGGTTCTGAAGGGCGACGTGATCGCCGCTGTCGCCAAGGGCATCGCGGCTCCTGCCGCTGCTGCTCCGGCAGCCCCTGCCGCCGCACGCGGCCCGTCGACGGTCGAGGATGCCGGCCGCGAAGAGCGCGTGAAGATGACGCGCCTGCGCCAGACGATCGCCAAGCGCCTCAAGGACGCCCAGAACACCGCCGCCATGCTCACCACCTACAACGAGGTGGACATGAGCGCCGTGATGGCACTGCGCGCCAAGTACAAGGACGTGTTCGAAAAGAAGCACGGCGTGAAGCTCGGCTTCATGGGCTTCTTCACCAAGGCCGTCACGCACGCGCTGAAGGAACTGCCCGCCGTCAACGCCGAAATCGACGGCACCGACATCATCTACAAGAACTACTGCCACGTCGGCATGGCCGTCGGCACCGACAAGGGTCTGGTCGTTCCGATCATCCGCGATGCCGACCAGATGTCGATCGCCGAGATCGAAAAGGACCTCGGCCGTCTTGCCAAGTCGGCTCGCGACGGTTCGCTTTCGATGGCAGACATGCAGGGCGGCACCTTCACGATCACCAATGGTGGCGTCTACGGTTCGCTGATGTCCTCGCCGATCCTGAACGCGCCGCAGTCGGGCATTCTCGGCATGCACAAGATCCAGGACCGTCCCGTCGTCGTCGGCGGCCAGATCGTCATCCGCCCGATGATGTATCTCGCGCTCTCCTACGACCACCGCATTGTCGACGGCAAGGAAGCGGTTACCTTCCTCGTGCGCGTCAAGGAAAGCCTGGAAGATCCGGAACGCCTCGTTCTCGATCTCTAAGAGACCGACAGGGCCGCGCGAGCGGCCCTTTTCGCCTCAGCACCGGAACACCTGATGTCGCTGGAACCCGTCCGCTCTTTCTCGAACACCGACGCCGCCGCGCAACCGGCGATGCGGGGGAGTGCATCCGTGATGCGCAAGTTCGGGGTTACGCTTTCGGCCGGCATGCTGGCACTCCTTTGCAGCCAGCCGCTGATGGCGGCCGAGTGCAAGCAGGGCAGCGCCGTCTATACCGATCGCGACGGCGCCTACGAGCTGCGCTTCTCGCCCCTCAATTCCGAAGCGGCGGCGGCGAGCAACCAGTTCAAGATCAAGGTCCTGAAGACGTCGATGGTGCTCGACGGCTACGTCATGCCGTCGGAAGACCCGGATCGCTCGATCGGCATGGTGATGTTCAATTGCCCTGGTGGCGACGTGACCGGTGACGATCTCAATGCCTGCACCATCTGGCAGGGCATGGTCTACGGCATCGATGCCAAGGGCGAGATGAACAATCTGCAGCCGGAAGCGGGTGCGGCGGCCGACAAGATCGTGCTCCCCGGCATCGGTCCGGCCATTCGCGCCTCCTCGATCTGGGGCAAGGGCAAGGCATCGGTCGCGCCCTGGGATGTGCTCGATTTCAAGGAATGTGCGTCATGAGCGACCAACCCGTTCTTCTCGTGACCGGCGGCAGCCGCGGCATCGGGGCCGCGATCAGCCTGCTTGCTTCAGCCAAGGGCTGGCGCGTCGCCGTGAACTATGCCGCCAACAAGGCTGCGGCCGATGAGGTCGTGGCGAAGATCAAGGCCGGCGGCGGGGATGCCATCGCGATCAAGGGCGATGTCGGCGAGGCCTCCGATATCACGCAGATGTTCGAAGCCATCGACCGCCACTTCGGCCGGCTGGACGGGCTTGCCAACAATGCCGGCATCGTCGATGCGCCTGCTCGTATCGACGAGATGTCGGTGGCGCGCATCGAACGGATGATGCGCATCAACATTACCGGCTCCATTCTCTGCGCGGCCGAGGCCGTGCGCCGCATGTCGACCAAACATGGCGGCAAGGGCGGGGCGATCGTCAACATTTCCTCGATGGCTGCGATCATCGGTTCGCCCTCGCAATATGTCGACTACGCCGCCTCCAAGGCCGCGATCGATACATTCACGATCGGCCTGGCCCGCGAAGTGGCGACCGAGGGCGTGCGCGTCAATGCCGTACGCCCTGGGGTCATCGACACCGAAATCCACGCTTCCGGCGGCCTGCCGGATCGGGCGCGCGACATGGCGCCGAGCATTCCGATGCAGCGCGCCGGCACGGCGGAAGAGATCGCCGACGCGGTGCTTTATCTGCTATCCAAAGAGGCATCCTATGTCACCGGCGCGATCCTCAATGTAAGCGGCGGCCGATGATCGGGTTCATCATTTCAAGGGCGGTATGAGCATGCAGTATGTTCTCGAATTTCTCGGCCTGATGGCCGTCTTCTCGATCTTCATCGTCGTGCCGGGCGCCGACTTCGCTGTCATCCTTCGCCAAAGCATCTTGCATGGCCGCCGCGCCGCGATCATGACCGGTATCGGCATGGGCTTCTCGCTGCTCTTCCACATCAGCTACACGATCCTCGGCCTTGGGCTGATCGTGTCGCAGTCGCTGATGCTGTTTGCGATGATCAAGTGGGCCGGTGTCGCCTATCTCGTCTATCTCGGCATCAAGTCGTTTCGCGCGCCGGGCTTCAACGTGGCCGAGATCAAGGTCAGCGAAGAGGATCGCAAGCCGATCTCGGCGCTGCGCTGCCTCGGCATGGGCTTCATCACCAATGCGCTGAACCCGAAGCCGGTACTGTTCTTCCTGTCGCTGTTTTCGACGCTCGTTCATCACGACACGCCCGGCCTCATCCAGTTCAGCTACGGCATCGGCATGGCGACCGCGCTGGTCGCCTGGTTCGCCGCCGTCTCCACCTTCTTCACCGTCAAGGCCGTGCGCGATCGCTTCATCGCCAGCGGCAAGTGGTTCAACCGCATTACCGGCGCCGCCCTGGTCGGCTTCGGCTTCCGTCTCGCGCTCGCCCGCGCGGCGGATTAAGCAAATAACGAAAAGGAAAAGCAACAATGTCCTATGATGTGATCGTTATCGGAACCGGCCCCGGCGGCTATGTCGCTGCCATCAAGGCTGCCCAGCTCGGCCTCAAGGTCGCCGTCGTCGAAAAGCGCGCGACCTTCGGCGGCACCTGCCTGAATGTCGGCTGCATTCCCTCCAAGGCGCTGCTGCACGCGTCGGAAATGTTCCATCAGGCCGGCCACGGCATGGACGCGCTCGGCATCGAGGTCGCGGCGCCGAAGCTGAACCTCGACAAGATGATGGCCCACAAGGATGCCACCGTGAAGTCGAACGTCGATGGCGTCGCCTTCCTGTTCAAGAAGAACAAGATCGACAGTTTCATCGGCACCGGCAAGATCGTCTCGGCTGGTAAGGTCTCGGTTACCGCTGAGGACGGCAAGGTCCAGGAAATCGAAGGCAAGAACATCGTCATCGCCACCGGCTCCGACGTCGCCGGCATCCCCGGCGTGCATGTCGATCTCGACGAGAAGGTCATCATCTCCTCGACCGGTGGCATCGCGCTGGAGAAGGTTCCGGAGACAATGATCGTCGTCGGCGGCGGCGTCATCGGCCTCGAGCTCGGCTCGGTCTGGTCGCGCCTCGGCGCCAAGGTTACTGTCGTCGAATATCTCGACACGATCCTCGGCGGCATGGATGGCGATGTCGCCAAGCAGTTCCAGCGCATGCTCGCCAAGCAGGGCATCGATTTCAACCTCGGCGCCAAGGTCGTCGGCGTCGAAAAGGGCGGCAAGGGCGCGAAGGTCACGTTCGAGCCGGTCAAAGGCGGTGACAAGGTCACGCTTGAAGCCGACGTCGTTCTGGTCGCCACCGGCCGCAAGCCCTACACGGCTGGCCTCGGTCTCGAAGAAGCCGGCGTTGCGCTCGACAATCGTGGCCGCGTCGAGATCGATGGCCATTTCCGCACCAATGTTGCCGGCATCTACGCGATTGGCGACGTGGTGAAGGGCCCGATGCTGGCGCACAAGGCTGAAGACGAAGGCGTGGCGCTTGCCGAAATCCTCGCCGGCCAGCATGGCCATGTGAATTACGACGTCATCCCGAGCGTCGTTTACACGCAGCCCGAAGTCGCCTCCGTCGGCAAGACCGAGGAAGAGCTGAAGGCGGCTGGCGTCGCCTACAAGGTCGGCAAGTTCCCGTTCACGGCAAACGGCCGCGCGCGCGCGATGCTGGCGACGGATGGCTTCGTGAAGATCCTGTCGGACAAGACCACCGACCGCGTCCTCGGCGGCCACATCGTCGGCTTCGGCGCCGGCGAAATGATCCACGAGATCGCCGTGCTCATGGAATTCGGCGGCTCCGCCGAAGACCTCGGCCGCACCTGCCACGCGCATCCGACCATGTCGGAAGCGGTGAAGGAAGCGGCACTGGCGGCGTTTTTCAAGCCGATCCATATGTAAGGCTTTGACATAAGATGCGAAAAGGCCGCGGTTCGAGAGGATCGCGGCCTTTTCGTTTGGCTAACAATAATTGTTAGACCTTGTTTGGTGTGCTATTCTTTCATCATGAAAGCCACCAACATGCGCACCCTTACCATTTCGCTCACGCCGCATCAGGCTGCAAAAATGCAGGATGCGGTCGATGGCGGCGGCTATGCGTCCAACAGCGAAATCGTTCGCGACGCCCTGCGGCTTTGGGAGCAGCGCGAGGAAATCCGGCAGTTGGAAATCGCGCGCCTGAAACGGGCTTATGACGAGGGGATTGCCAGCGGCGAGGGCCGTGAAGTCGACGCCGATGTTCTCCTTGCCGAGCTAAAGGCGGAAAAGCGATCACGTGGGTAAGTACACGCTCAGCCCTCGCGCGGAAGACGATCTGCGGGAGATCTGGCGTTCGATCGCTTATGACAATGAGCGGGCAGCCGACAACCTGTTGCGCCGGTTTTTGGAAAAGTTCGCGCTTGCGGCCTGGCATGTCGAGATGGGGCCTCGCAGGCCGGAGTTGAGCCCCACGGCGCGCATCCTGATCGAGGGGCGCTATGTCGCAGTCTATGAGCCGAGGCCTCACGGTATTCTGGTCGTCACCATCGTCCACGGATCGCGTGAAATCGGCACGTGGCTCAGCTAGAAAGCCGTCGATAGGCGCGGGGCGGCGCGTATTGCCGCAGGGCGATGCAGAGGGCGGTTCGGTGTCGCGGGATGTGCTATGTGTTGCCGGAGGATATTGCCGGAGACGCGTGATCAATGTCGTTGAAGCCAGCCAAACCTTCTAAAATCGCGCCACGCCTGCCGCATCCGGCGCTGCCCTCGGCTGACTGGGCAGACTGCTATCAACTTTCAGTACCGGCTGCGTCATTCGATGCGATCGAGGCTGCCCGGCTGATGCTGGGATACGCGCCGTTCTGGATCAGCAGTTTGATGAGATTGCGTAACCTGATCGTTGGTCCGCTTTTCGGGTTGCGGACGGATGCGCACGATCTGCCGGAAGCAATAGAAAAGATCGGGATATTTCCGGTGCTCTCAAAGACGCAGCGGCAGGTCGTCGTTGGTTTCGATGACAAGCATCTCGACTTTCGCATCGTCATCGACGTCGAGGATTTAGCCGATGGCGAGATGAAACGGGTGAAGGCCACGACTTTGGTCCATCGCAAGATCCTGATCGGACGGATCTATATCGCCGTGATCACGCCGTTCCACAATGTCATCGTAAAGGCGATGATCGCCCATATGGGCAGGCGGCTCGGCGCCCTCAGTTCACCGCCGTCACCGTAAAGCCCTGCTTGCGCAAGAGCTCGATCACGCCACCTTCGCCGGGAAGATGCAGCGCGCCGACGGCCATGAAGACGTTGCCGTTAGCCAGGATCGGGGCGGCGCGTTCGGCCATGATCTTGTTGCGGTCGAGGATGATGCGCTGTTCGAAGGCGGCGTAGTCGCTGCTGTCGTCGGCGCCCTCGGGCGTTACCGTCTTCAGCATCGGCATGGTCATGCCGATATCGCCGGAGAGGTAGAGATCGGTCATGGTCTCGACCACGTCGTTCATCTTCGAGCCGAGCTCCAGCGTTTCGATCAGCGACTTCATGTGGAATTCGGTGGGGAGTTCGGCCATGGCCTGCAGCTGCTCGGCGAGCGTCTCCAGGCCCTTGACCTGCTTGCCGTGAGCGGCCGCGTCGGTGGCGATCTTCTGGTCGAGGAACTGGACGCCCTTTGCCTTGCGGGCCATTTCGCAGGCGGGCAGCGCGACAACGCTCGAGATCATCCAAGGGCGCATGCGCGAGACGGCTGCGAGCGGAATGCCGCGCGTCTTCAGGCCTGCCTCGAGGCGGGTGTAATCCTCGGGCGAGAGCAGCTTTTCGATGGTCGTGCCGTCGGTGAACATCATCAGGTCGGGCTTCATCATCAGCGCCGCCGAGGCCTTCTTCTCGTCGAGGATCTCGTCTGATTCAATCACGATGGTATCGGCGGCATCGTGAGCAGCCTTCGTGCGCGGCGGCAGGTCGAGAACTCGCGGATCGGTGACGTGCATGCTGCCGAGCAGCCAGGACGGCTTGATGCCGGGTTTCTCGATCTTCCAGAAGATGCCCTTGCCGTTCGGCACGGCGTCGGCTTCCTTCACCGCCTGCTCGTAGCGCGCGGGGTTGCTGACCTTCAGGTCGTCGAGGATGTTGCGGCCAGTGCAGCTTGCGTCGTCCGCGGCTGACGCCGGCGAGATGGAAACGAGAGTGGCGATCAGGAGTGCTGCGGCGAGCACATGGACGGCAGCGATCAGCCAGAGCACGATGTTGCCTGGCGAGACGGGGAGCCTTGCTGCCAGCTGCTGGCTGCGGTGGCCGAGGGTGATCGTCATGATGGTGTTCCGGTCACAAAGGATTTGCCACAAGCTTTACGCGCGCGGCTCATCATATTCCTTTAAGAGAAGACGTTAACAAAGGATTACGCCCGGGGATGGGCGCGGTCGTAAACGTCGAGAAGACGTAAGGCGTCCACACCCGTATAGACCTGCGTGGTCGACAGGCTGGCGTGGCCAAGCAGTTCCTGGATGGTGCGGAGATCGCCGCCGCCGGCGAGAAGATGGGTGGCGAAGGAGTGGCGCAGCGCGTGCGGGGTGGCGGTCTCCGGCAGGCCGAAGGCGCTGCGCATCGTGCGCATGGTGCGCTGGATGATCGCCTGCTGCAGCTTGCCGCCGCGCGCGCCGCGAAACAGCGGCTGGTCGGCGCTGAGATGATAGGGGCAGAGCTTTCGGTATTTGTCGACCGCCTCGAAGACGACAGATAGCAGCGGCACAAGGCGGGTCTTGTTGCCCTTGCCTGTTATCCGCAGCGTCGTGGCGCCTGGCGTGAGGTCGCCGGGCATGAGATCGAGCGCTTCGGAGATGCGCAGGCCGCAGCCGTAGAGCAGGGTCATGACGGCGGCGTCGCGGGCGGCGATCCAGGGTTCCTCGTGCAGTTGCGCCTCGTTGCTGACGACGGTGACGGCCTGGGTGTCGGAGAGCGGCTTTGGGAGCGATTTCGGCTGCTTCGGCGAGCGGATGGCGCCGGCGCCGGCGGCGTTTACCAGTCCCTTTTTTTCCAGATAGCGCAGCAGCGAGCGTAGGCCGGCGAGATTGCGGCCGAGCGAGCGGGCGCCGGTGCCGTCGCGGCGGCGGGCGGCGAGGAAGGCGCGGAAATCGGCGGGTCTCAGCGCCTCGATATCCTTCAGCGTCGTCGGGCCGGCGAGATGGCCGGTCATGAAGGTCAGGAACTGGCGGGTGTCGCGCTCATAGGCGTCGAGTGTGTGCTGCGAAAGACGTCGTTCGCCGGCTAGGCTTTGCAGCCAGGCGGCGCGTTCCGCCATCAGCCGCGCGTCGGCCATGATCAGGAGTTCATTCACGTTTCCGCCTCTTGAATTTGCCAGCCAGACCGCCAATTTTGCCTGAGGGACGGTTATGGAATCGCTAACATCGGCCAAGTGCCTGTCATGCTTCGATCATAATAATCGCGATAACTGGTTTCCCAACGAGGCAGGATCTTGCATGGCACGGCGCCAACCTACGACGGCATTCGGACAATTCGCAGAAACGATCGCGCTCGTTTCCCAAGGCAGACCCGGACATATCGTCGACACGCTGATCGCCGAACGCGGACAACGCATCGTCGGCCACCCGCTGTGGCCCGTCATGCGGCCGTTTCTCTATACGCTGCTGCGCTACAACAAGGCGATGACCTTCGCCAACGACATCGCCAACATGCCCGGCTTTCAGTGCTTCGAGTATATGAGTGATCTGCTCAATCTCGATATCGGCGTGACCAATGCCGAGCGTATTCCCGACAAGGGCGGCTTCATTCTGGTCAGCAACCATCCCACGGGGATTGCCGATGGCGTCGCGGTGTTCGACCTATTGAAGACGCGGCGGCCTGACATGATGGTATTCGCCAATCGCGATGCGGTGCGCGTCAATCCGCGCTTTGCCGAGATGATCATTCCGGTCGAATGGCGCGACGAGCACAAGAGCAAGCTGAAGGCGCGCGAGACGCTGCAGCTGACCAATCACGCGGTGCGCGAGGGCAAGGCGACGGTGCTGTTTCCCTCCGGGCGCATCGCCTACTGGGCGAACGGCCGGCTTAACGAGCGGCCGTGGAAGACGTCGGCCGTCGGGCTGGCGCGCAAGTACAATCTGCCGATCCTGCCTGTTCATATGACGGCGCGCAATTCCGGGCTGTTCTACTGGTTCGCCAAGTGGTCGACGGAGCTGCGCGACATGACGGTGTTCCACGAGCTCCTCAACAAGCGCGGCGACCGCTTCGATTTTATCATCGGCGACATGATCCCGGTCGAACATCTTGATGGCGATATCAACGACGTCACGCGGGCGCTGGAGACGCACACCGTCGAGGCGCTGAAGCGCGATGGCGACGCGCGGTTTCAGCCGCTCGTCGAGCCGAGCCTGCCCGAGATGGCCGATGCCCATTCATTTCGCTGAGCGGATGGGGTAAAGCGGGGCATGCAACTCCGCTCCATGTTCGCCCAGAATTACCGGTCGCTCCGCTCGATCCGTATGGATCTGTCGGAGACCTCGCTGTTTCTCGGCGAGAACGGTGTCGGCAAATCCAATCTCTATCGTGCGCTGCAGCTGGTGCAGGCGGCCGTCACCGGGCGGCTGGTGCGCGAGCTTGCGGCCGAGGGCGGCATGTTCTCGGTGCTTTGGTCCGGCACGCGCAAGCAGAATGAAGGGCCGGCGCGGGTGCGGCTCGAGGTCGAGCTTCTGGACGAGGAGCGGGCCGTCACGTTTCGCTACAGGGTCGAGGTCGGCCTGCGTCCGCCGGAGGCGGCTGCCGGCTTTCCGCTGGAGCCACAGGTGAAGGCCGAGGAATTGATCGTCGATCACGGGCGGCCGGTTGTCATGATGAAGCGGGCGGGGCCTGCCATCCAGGTGCGCGATGGCGCCGGGCGAATGCAGGATTATCCGGATCAGGCACTGACGTCGGAAACGGCGATGGCGCTGCTTGGCGATGCCGGGCATTTTCCGGAGATTGCCGCCTTTCGCCGGGTGGTGGCCAACTGGCGCTTCTTTCATGGCTTCCGCACCGACCGCGCCTCGCCGCTGCGCCAGCCCTGCCTTGCCGTGACCGGGCCGATGCTGGATGAGGACGGCGCCAATCTGGCGGCGGTGTTCGCGACGATCAGGCATACGCGGCAGGATACCGTCGATCTCGACCGCGTCGTCGCCTCGGCCTTCGGCGGTGCGCGGCTCGTGGTGCCGGAGCCGGAGGAGACGGCATCGTTCGGGCTCGCTTTTCCCGATTTTCCACACCGGGTGCTCCAGCCGCGTGAATTGTCCGACGGGCAGATCCGCTTCCTCGGGCTGGCGGCGGCGCTGCTGTCCTATCGCCTGCCGCCGCTGATCGCGCTCAACGAGCCGGAAGCGAGCCTGCATCCAGATATGCTTGAGCCGCTGGCGGATATGATCGCGACGGCATCGAAGAGCAGCCAGGTGTGGATTGTCACCCACTCGGCACAGCTGGCGGAAGCCGTGCGCGAGCGCTGCGGCGTCCGGCCGCGCAAGGTGATCCGCGAAAACGGCGCCACCTGGATCGAGGGCATGCGGCTTACCGGCACGATCGCCGGCG
Source organism: Rhizobium sp. UBA1881 (assembly GCF_002338015.1). Taxonomy (NCBI): domain Bacteria; kingdom Pseudomonadati; phylum Pseudomonadota; class Alphaproteobacteria; order Hyphomicrobiales; family Rhizobiaceae; genus Rhizobium; species Rhizobium sp. UBA1881. Next base: position 30,555 of record NZ_DDHH01000113.1, on the reverse strand, counting down.
AGGACGATGATGACGATTGATAGCGCGATGTCGCGGGTTTCATTTTGGTCTCGTTGCGGGCATGGTCGCGCCCGATGAGCATAGATTCGTCCGACCTCTTTGGCCCGATCGAGCCGCCGCCCGCCGTGCGCACGGTGTCGGTGCTCGTACCCATGCCGGCGCCCAGGCCCTATTCCTATTCGGTGCCCGAGGGCATGGCGGTGGAGCCCGGCTCCGTGGTGCAGGTGCCGCTTGGGCCGCGCCAGGTGATGGGCGCGGTCTGGGAGGGGGGAGACGAAAGCGTCGATCCGAAGAAGCTTCGGCCGATCACCAAGGTGTTCGATTGCCCGCCGCTCTCCAAGGACATGCGCGATTTCATCGACTGGGTGGCGAGCTATACGCTGTCGCCGCCGGGGCTGGTGGCGCGGATGGCGCTGCGTGTGCCGAACGCCTTCGATCCGGAACCGATGGTCGAGGGGTTGCGCTTCGTGGGCGGCGAGCCGGAGCGGATGACGCCGGCGCGCGCGCGCGTGCTCGATGCCGCCGGCGACGGGCTGTCGTGGACACGCATCGGGCTGGCGCATGCGGCCGGGGTTTCGACCAGCGTGGTGGACGGCTTGATCGCCCAGGGGATATTCGAGGCAATCTTTTTGCCGCCGCCGCCGATCGTGGCGAAGCCGGATCCGGATTTCGCGCCGTCGCGGCTCGCCGGTCCGCAGAAGGAGGCGGCTGACGAGATCTTGGAAGAAGTCCGCAACGGTCAGTTCGCGGTGTCGCTGATCGATGGCGTCACCGGTTCGGGCAAGACCGAGGTCTATTTCGAGGCGATCGCCGAGACGCTGAAGCGCGGCAAACAGGTGCTGATCCTGTTGCCGGAGATAGCGCTGACGGCGAGTTTCCTCGAGCGCTTTCAGGATCGCTTCGGGGCGAAGCCCGCCGAGTGGCATTCCGATCTGGCGCCGAAGACGCGCGAGAAGGTCTGGCGGCAGGCGGTGACGGGTGAGGTCCGGGTCGTGGCGGGCGCGCGTTCGGCGCTGTTCCTGCCGTTCGAGGATCTCGGACTGATCATCGTCGATGAAGAGCACGATCCGGCCTACAAGCAGGAAGACCGGGTCTATTACAATGCCCGCGACATGGCGGTCGTGCGCGCCCGGATCGGCGATTTCCCGCTGGTGTTGGTTTCGGCCACGCCATCGGTCGAGAGCCAGGTCAACGGCCAGAGCGGGCGCTATACGACCATCCATCTGCCGACCCGCTTCGGCGACGCGGCGCTGCCGGATCTGCATCTGGTCGATATGCGAAGGCATGCGCCGGAGCGTGGCGGCTTCCTGTCGCCGGTGCTCTTGAGGGCGATCGGCAAGACGGTGGAGAAGAAGCAGCAGGCGCTGTTGTTCCTGAACCGGCGGGGCTATGCGCCGTTGACGCTTTGCCGGGTCTGCGGCCATCGCTTCCAGTGCCCGCAATGCTCCAGCTGGCTGGTCGAGCACCGGTTCAAGCGGCAGCTGCAGTGCCACCAGTGCGGCTATCACCAGCATACGCCCGAGGCCTGCCCGGAATGCGGCACGTTCGATCATCTCGTTGCCTGCGGGCCGGGGGTGGAGCGGATCGCGGAAGAGGTGGAGCGGCATTTTCCCGAGGCGCGGACGATCGTGCTTTCCTCCGACATCATGGGCGGGGTGAAGCGGCTCAGGCTGGAGCTCGACGCCATCGCCAAGGGCGAGGCGGATATCGTCATCGGCACGCAGCTGGTGGCCAAGGGGCATAACTTCCCGCTGATGACGCTGGTGGGCATCATCGACGCCGATCTCGGCCTGGCGAACGGCGATCCGCGCGCCGCCGAGAGGACCTTCCAACTGCTGTCGCAGGTGACGGGTCGCGCCGGGCGTACGGGCCTGAAGAGCCATGGCCTGCTGCAGACCTACCAGCCGCAGCACCCCGTGATGCAGGCGATCGTCTCGGGTGACGCGGGCGCCTTCTACGAGCGCGAGATCGCCGAGCGCGAGCGGGCGATCCTGCCGCCGTTCGGGCGGCTGGCATCGATCATCGTCTCGGCGGAAACACGGCAGGATGCGGAGGGGCATGCGCGCAGCATGCGAAACGCAGCACCGCAGGTGACGGGCATCTCCGTGCTCGGGCCGGCCGAGGCGCCGCTGGCGCTGGTGCGCGGACGCCATCGCTTCCGGCTCCTCGTGCATGGCCGCCGGAACTCCGACATGCAGGCCTACCTGCGCACCATGCTGGCGCAATCGCCGAAAGAGCGCGGCTCCATCCATGTGCAGCTTGATATCGATCCGCAGAGCTTCCTTTAGATCAGGCGATCTCGGGCGTTTGCGGCCTGCCGATATCATGGCATAAGGGCTGCAAATCACAGTGATTTGGGGTCACATCATGGAATTCTACTTTCCGACGGAGCTGGGCGAGCAGCTAGCCTTCGGTGCCGCCGCGTTTACCGCGCTTGCGGGCTTCATCATCATGTTCGCGCCGGGCTATGCGATGCGGCTCTTCGGGATGCAGGTGCGCGAGGGGCGCCGCGACGGTTATGCCGAGCTGCGCTCGATGGGCGGCTTCTATCTCGGCACCGGGCTGGCGGCGATCATGCTGGCGCAGAACTTCACTTATCTGGCGCTTGGCGCGGCGTTTGCGATGGCCGCATTCGCGCGCATCATCTCGCTGCTTTCCGACCGGGGAGGCACTGTCATGAATTATGTACTTCTGGTTGTGCAGGTGGTTTTGGCGGCGCTTCCGCTGGGCTATGTCTTCGGTTTCTTTTCCGCCTGAAACACGCTGATTTTGGAGTGACGGTCTCTGGACCGTGAACGGTTTCGGCATTTTTGCGGCAGAAATCGATGCTAAAATAGGATTACGGCGTTACGCGTGTTGCGAGTCCCGATATCCTATGTTAGACGGACCCCGAATTTCGGAAGAAGCAAGAGGCTTCTCTTGCGATTTCTGGGGGAAATCATAACGAATTCAAGAATTTAAATCAGGCGCCCGCCGGAGGCCGGATTCTTGGGTTGAAATCAGGGAAATTTGTGCCCGTGGCAGACACGTCCCAGCTTACATCTGGTGTTGCAGAGCGATATGCCTCGTCGCTGTTCGAACTGGCGCTTGAGGAGGGTGCAGTCGCGAACGTGACCGCCGATCTCGACCGTTTTCAGGCGATGTTGGACGAGAGCGACGATCTGAAGCGCTTCATCTCCAGCCCGGTTTTCTCGGCTGAAGATCAGCTGAAGACGATCATCGCGATCAGCGAAAAGGCTGGCATCAGCGGGTTCGTTGCAAACTTCCTGAAGGTCGTGGCGCGCAATCGCCGCCTGTTTGCTCTCCCGGGCATGATCAAGGCCTTCCGTGTCATCGCTGCCAAGCAGCGTGGCGAAATTACCGCCGAGGTTACCTCGGCCCATGCGCTCGACGCAGCGCAGGAAACTGAATTGAAGGCGGCGCTGAAGGGCGTCACCGGCAAAGACGTGGCGGTCAACGTCACGGTTGATCCGTCAATTCTTGGTGGTCTGATCGTGAAGGTCGGGTCCCGTCAGATTGATACGTCTCTTCGTACCAAACTCTCTACCCTTAAGCTTGCATTGAAAGAGGTTGGCTGATGGATATCCGCGCCGCGGAAATTTCCGCAATTCTCAAAGATCAGATTAAAAACTTCGGCAAAGAGGCGCAGGTCTCGGAAGTCGGTCAGGTGCTCTCCGTCGGTGACGGTATCGCTCGCGTATACGGTCTGGACAATGTCCAGGCCGGCGAGATGGTCGAGTTCCCGGGCGGCATCCGCGGCATGGCGCTGAACCTTGAAGCCGACAACGTTGGTGTCGTTATTTTCGGTTCCGACCGCGCCATCAAGGAAGGCGATACCGTCAAGCGTACGGGCGCCATCGTTGACGTTCCGGTTGGTCCGGAACTGCTCGGCCGCGTTGTCGACGCTCTCGGCAACCCGATCGACGGCAAGGGCCCGATCAACGCGACCCGCCGTGCGCGCGTCGACGTCAAGGCTCCCGGCATCATTCCGCGCAAGTCGGTTCATGAGCCGATGTCGACCGGCCTCAAGGCCATCGACGCGCTCATCCCGGTTGGCCGCGGCCAGCGCGAGCTCGTCATCGGCGACCGCCAGACCGGCAAGACCGCGATCATTCTCGACGCGATCCTGAACCAGAAGGCCATTCACGATAACGGCCCGGACAGCGAAAAGCTGTACTGCGTCTACGTCGCTATCGGCCAGAAGCGTTCGACCGTTGCCCAGTTCGTCAAGGTTCTCGAAGAACGCGGCGCAATGAAGTACTCGATCGTCGTCGCCGCGACCGCTTCGGACGCTGCTCCGATGCAGTACTTGGCACCGTTCGCCGGTTGCGCCATGGGCGAATACTTCCGCGATAACGGCCAGCACGCTCTGATCGGTTACGACGACCTTTCGAAGCAGGCTGTCGCCTATCGCCAGATGTCGCTTCTGCTGCGCCGCCCGCCGGGCCGCGAAGCTTACCCGGGCGACGTTTTCTACCTGCATTCGCGTCTCCTTGAGCGCGCTGCTAAGCTCTCCGACGAAATGGGCGCTGGCTCGCTGACGGCTCTGCCTGTCATCGAAACCCAGGGTAACGACGTTTCGGCGTTCATTCCGACCAACGTGATCTCGATCACCGACGGCCAGATCTTCCTTGAAACCGACCTGTTCTACCAGGGCATTCGTCCGGCCGTTAACGTCGGTCTGTCGGTTTCGCGCGTTGGTTCCGCCGCTCAGATCAAGGCCATGAAGCAGGTTGCCGGCTCGATCAAGGGCGAACTCGCCCAGTATCGCGAAATGGCCGCCTTTGCCCAGTTCGGCTCCGACCTCGATGCCTCGACGCAGCGCCTGCTGAACCGCGGCGCACGCCTGACCGAACTCCTGAAGCAGCCGCAGTTCTCGCCGCTGAAGACGGAAGAACAGGTCGCGGTGATCTTCGCCGGCGTCAACGGTTACCTCGACAAGGTCGCGGTCAACCAGGTCGGCAAGTTCGAGCAGGGCCTGCTGTCGTACCTCCGTTCCGAAGGTTCGGCGATCCTCGACACGATCCGTAGCGAAAAGGCCATCAGCGACGATACGAAGGGCAAGCTCACCGCTGCCATCGACAGCTTCGCGAAGTCTTTCTCGTAATCGGACCCAGTTAGGACGGATCACGGATGCCTTCACTTAAGGATCTGAAAAACCGGATCGCCTCCGTCAAGGCGACGCAGAAGATCACCAAGGCGATGAAAATGGTCGCCGCGGCGAAGCTTCGGCGTGCGCAGGAGGCGGCCGAGGCCGCCCGGCCCTATTCGCAGCGGATGAGTGCGGTCTTGGCGAACATCGCCAATGCCGTCACCGATGCGGATGGTGCGCCGGCTCTCATGACCGGTACAGGCAAGGATCAGGTTCACCTGCTCGTTGTCTGCACGGCTGATCGCGGCCTCTGCGGCGGTTTCAACTCGCAGATTTCCCGTTTTGCCCGCGATCATGCCCGCAAGCTGACCGCAGAAGGCAAGACGGTAAAGATCTTCACTGTCGGCAAGAAGGGCTACGACAGCCTGCGCCGCGAATTCCTGCCGCTCATCGTCGAGCGCAAGGAACTCCGCGACGTCAAGCGTGTCGCCTTCGAAAACGCCGACAGCATCGGCAAGCGCATCATCGAGATGTACGAAGCCGGTGAATTCGACGTCTGCACGCTCTTCTATTCCGAGTTCAAGTCGGTGATCTCGCAGGTTCCGACGGCACAGCAGCTCATCCCGGCTTCGGCTGGCGAGGCGGTTGCCGAGGACGCGGCACATGCGGGCGCGGTCTACGAATACGAGCCAGATCCGGCATCGATCCTCGAGGATCTGATTCCACGCAACATCTCGGTCCAGATTTTCCGCGCGCTCCTCGAGAACGTCGCCGGCGAAATGGGCGCCAAGATGAGCGCGATGGACAATGCGACGCGTAACGCTGGTGAAATGATCAACAAGCTGACGCTTTCCTACAACCGTCAGCGCCAGGCTCAGATCACCAAGGAACTCATTGAAATCATTTCGGGCGCGGAAGCGCTCTGAGGTAAGGGAAAGAGGGTAAGAAGATGGCTAAGGCAGCTACCCCCAAGAAGGCCGCGGCAGGCTCCGCCGGCAAGGTTACGCAGGTTATCGGCGCCGTCGTGGACGTTGCCTTCGAAGGCGAACTGCCGGCGATCCTGAACGCACTCGAAACCACGAACGGCGGCAACCGCCTCGTGCTCGAAGTCGCTCAGCACCTGGGTGAAAACGAAGTTCGTACGATCGCCATGGACTCGACCGAAGGTCTGGTTCGCGGTCAGCCGGTCTCCGACACGGGTGAGCCGATCACGGTTCCGGTCGGTCCGGAAACGCTCGGCCGTATCATGAACGTCATCGGCGAACCGGTTGACGAAGCCGGCCCGCTGGTCACTTCGGGCAAGCGCGCCATCCACCAGGACGCTCCCTCCTACGTCGACCAGTCGACCGAAGGTCAGATCCTCGTCACCGGCATCAAGGTCGTCGACCTGCTCGCTCCTTACGCAAAGGGCGGCAAGATCGGCCTGTTCGGAGGCGCCGGCGTCGGCAAGACCGTTCTGATCATGGAACTGATCAACAACGTCGCCAAGGCGCACGGTGGTTACTCGGTATTCGCAGGCGTGGGTGAACGTACCCGCGAAGGCAACGACCTTTACCACGAAATGATCGAATCGGGCGTCAACAAGCACGGCGGCGGCGAAGGCTCCAAGGCTGCGCTCGTTTACGGCCAGATGAACGAACCGCCGGGCGCACGCGCTCGCGTTGCTCTCACCGGTCTGACGATCGCTGAAGACTTTCGCGACAAGGGCCAGGACGTTCTGTTCTTCGTCGACAACATCTTCCGCTTCACGCAGGCAGGTTCCGAAGTGTCGGCTCTGCTCGGCCGTATTCCTTCGGCCGTTGGTTATCAGCCGACGCTCGCCACGGACATGGGCGCGATGCAGGAACGCATCACCACCACGACCAAGGGCTCGATCACCTCGGTTCAGGCGATTTACGTCCCCGCCGACGACTTGACCGACCCGGCTCCGGCCACCTCGTTCGCCCACTTGGACGCAACGACCGTTCTGTCGCGCTCGATCGCCGAAAAGGGTATCTACCCGGCCGTTGACCCGCTCGACTCCACGTCGCGCATGCTCGACCCGATGGTTGTCGGCGAAGAGCACTACGAAGTGGCTCGTAAGGTTCAGACGACGCTGCAGCGCTACAAGGCCCTGCAAGACATCATCGCCATCCTCGGCATGGACGAACTGTCGGAAGAAGACCGTCTGGCTGTTGCCCGCGCCCGCAAGATCGAGCGCTTCCTGTCGCAGCCGTTCTTCGTCGCCGAAGTCTTCACCGGTTCGCCGGGCAAGCTCGTTGCGCTCGAAGACACGATCAAGGGCTTCAAGGGCCTCGTCAACGGCGAATATGATCACCTGCCGGAAGCAGCCTTCTACATGGTCGGCTCGATGGAAGAAGCCATCGAAAAGGCCAAGAAGCTCTCCGCAGCCGCTTGATGCATTCACTTACGGCGCGCAGGGACCGTCCCCGCGCGCCGTCTCTCGTTTCAAAGACAATCAAGAAGTGAAACGTCATGGCTGACAATTTCAATTTTGAACTCGTATCTCCGGAGCGCCTGCTCTTGTCCGAGATGGTGACCGAAGTTGTCATTCCGGCAACCGAGGGCGAGATGACCGTCATGGCGAACCACGCGCCGACGATGACGACCATCAAGCCGGGCGTCGTGAGCGTCCGCTCCGCCAGCGGTGTCAAGAAGGACTTCGTGGTGTTCGGCGGCTTCGCCGACATCCTGCCGACCGGCTGCACGCTGCTCGCGGAATCCGCGATCCCTGTCGAAGACGTCTCCAAGGATGAACTCGACCGTCGCATCGATGCCGCCAAGACTGAACTCGAGGATGCTCAGCATCACGAGCACAAGTCCAAGCTGGAACACTTCATCATGGAAATGACGCACCTCCAGGGTGTCGTCAACAAGGACTGAGCCTTCCAGCTCTGACTGTCATCGAAGCGGCCGCAAGGCCGCTTTTTTGTTGCCCGCTCGACGTTCTTCGCTGCCATCGGAGACCGGTAGCGGTTGATCATTGGCGGATGCAGAGGCTATCTTCTCACCATGTCGGATCCGGATCGGTTCGGCCGCTGATTGGGAGGGTTTGATGTTTCATCCGAAGTTGTTCGAAAACCGCAATGTGGTGGTCACGGGTGCCGGTCGCGGGATCGGGCTCGAGGTCGCGAGACAGTTTCTCGATTGCGGCGCGCGGGTTCTCGTTCACACCGGTCGCGACGGCGAGCGGACCTTGCCGGATTTCCTGCTGACGGCGGAAGAAGATCGCCGCGCCATCCTGATCGCCGGCGATTTCTCGACGGGCGAGGGGTGCCAGGTTTTCGCGAACAAGGTGCTCGACCACTTCAAGACGATCCACGCGCTGGTCAATAATGCCGGCACGATGTTCGGCCGGTTTCCGGCGGGTACGCTCACCGACGAGCAGTATGGCCAGGTGGTGCAGCTGAACCAGACATCGGTCGTCGAGGTCACACGCGCGCTGCTGCCGGCGCTGAGGGCGGCGGGCGAGGCTGCGATCGTCAACACGGTGTCGATCTCGGCGCTGACGGGCGGCAGCCCGGGCTCGGCGATCTATTCGGCCTCCAAGGCTTTCGTCTCGACCTATTCGAAGGCGCTCGCGCGCGAACTCGCGCCGGATGGCATCCGCGTCAACTGCATCTCGCCGGGAACCATCGAGACCGATTTCCACCAGCGCTATTCGTCTGCCGAAAAGCTGGAGCAGACCCGCAAGGGCATACCGCTGCAGCGGTTGGGGACGGCTGAGGATTGCGCGCCGGCCTATCTCTTCATGGCGGCGCCGTCGCTATCAGGCTACGTGACCGGCCAGGTGCTGGAGGTTAACGGCGGACAGCTTATCTGCTGATCAAGTGACTTTTTTTGGCACTTTAGGAGATCCAAATTATCCGGCGTTGCGTACGTGTTATGAGCACTTGTCATTTTTGATATATATGCAAGCAGAGACATAACATGCACTTGCCGACACCTCGATCGGGTATGGCCGATCACGAATTGCAGGGGTTTTCGACCAAAGCTCGGGCAGCAAGTGAACTTCTGAAAGCGCTGGCTCATCATACGCGGTTGCTCATCCTGTGCATTCTCGCGGAAGAGGAGAAGACCGTCGGCCAGATCGAGGACATTCTCGGCATGCAGCAGGCCATGGTCTCGCAACAGCTGGCCCGCCTTCGTCTCGAGGGACTGGTCAATACCCGCCGCGAGGGCCGCATGATCTATTACAGCGTCGGCCACTCCGGCACGGTGTCGCTGCTCAAATCGCTGTTCGTGATGCTGCCGGAGGTGGTCGAGCAGCAAGGGTAAGGCTTAGCTAGCGGCCTAGGCGTCCGGCGACCAGCCGGGCGGGGCCATCTCGAAGCTCGAGAATTCGAAGCCGGGCGCGACCGTGCATCCAACCAGCGTATAGTCGCCAAGCGTCTCTGCCGATTGCCACCAGTTGGCGTGGATGATCGCCTGCGGGCGCTGGCCGCCGAGGATATTGGGGCCGAGCATCAGCGTCTCGCTCCGGCCGCCGTCTTCAGCGCGGTGCAGCGCCAGCGGTGCGCCGGCATAAAAGTGCCAGACCTCGGCCGCGTCGTGGACGCGGTGCCAATGCGAGCGCTGGCCGGATTTCAGCAGGTAATAGATCGCCGTCGAATGGCCGCGCTCCTGACCTTCGCTGTCGCGGAAGGTCTGGATGTAGAAGCCGCCCTCGGGGTGCGGCTCCAAGTTCAGTTCGCGGATGATGTCGTCGGCGGAAATCGGCGCCGGCGCCATCAGAAATTATCCTTGCGCTTGCGGATCTCGGCGAAGACCTCTTCGTTGGTCTTGGTTTCCATCAACAGGTTGCGGCGGATGGCGGGGTCGCCGGCGCGGAGGAACGGGTTGGTTTCCTTCTCGAGGGCCAGCGTCGTCGGGATGGTGAATTTGCCCTCGGCGCGCAACGCCTCGATCTCGGCGGCGCGGGCTTTCAGCCGTTCGTTATCCGGGTCGATTGTCAGCGCGAAGCGGGCGTTGGAGAGCGTGTATTCGTGGCCGAAATAGATCGCGGTCTCATCGGGAAGCACGGCGAGTTTCTGCAGCGAGTGCCACATATCGGCCGGCGGGCGTTCGAACAGGCGGCCACAGCCGAGCGCGAACAGCGTGTCGGCGGCAAAGAGCAGCTTGTCGTCGGTGAAGTGGTAGCAGATATGGCCGGCGGTGTGGCCGGGGGTCTCGATGACGCGGACCGGGTGCTCGCCGAACAGGAAGGTATCATCGTCGGACATCGTCATGTCGAGGCCGGGGATCGCCACCGCCTCGTTGATCGGGCCGATGATCTCGCAGCCGTACTTCTCCTTCAGCGCCAGGTTGCCCTCGACGTGGTCGGTATGGTGATGGGTGGTGAAGATGTGGCTGATCGTCCAGCCGCGACGGTTCGCAGCGGCGATGACGGCATCGGCATCGGGGGCGTCGATGGAGGCGGTGTGGCCGGTCTCGGGATCATGAACAAGCACGCCGAAATTATCGGTGCGGCAGAGAAAAACGTCTAAATCCAAAGGTTTCATAATCTAAAGTGCCTCTTTATCTCGGACTGACCCCGAATGTAGAGGCTGCGGCCTTGAAGTCCAACCGCTCACTGATAACATTTATCGCAATGCACGCAGATATCGTCGACCTACGCCAGTTCTATCATTCCGACCTCGGCCGCATCGCCGAGCAGTCGATCGCCATGGCGCTCTCCTCGCTCTGGGTGCGGCTGCCGCAGGAGCGGCTGGTGGGCATCGGCTATGCCGTGCCGTTCCTCGATCGCTTCCAGGCCGACACCGAACGCACCTTCGCCTTCATGCCGGCGGGGCAGGGCGCCGTGAACTGGCCGATGGGATCACTGTCGTCGACGGCGCTGATCTTCGACGAGGAACTGCCGCTGCCGGATTCCTCCATCGACCGGGTGCTGATGGTGCACTCGCTGGAATTCGCGGAAAACCCGCGCGAGACGCTGAAGGAGCTCTGGCGGGTGCTGGCGCCGGGCGGGCGGCTGGTCATTGTCGTGCCGAACCGGCGCGGCGTCTGGGCGCGGCTGGAGCACACGCCGTTCGGTTCCGGGCGGCCGTATTCGCGGGGTCAGCTGACACATCTGTTGCGCGAGACGAATTTTACGCCTGGGGCGTCCGCCGAGGCGCTTTTGTTTCCGCCGTCGAAGCTGCGGACGATGATGCGGCTGCGCGGTGCATTTGAATATGTCGGACGGGCACTCTGGCCGGCCTTTTCGGGGGTCATCATTGTCGAGGCGCAGAAGCGGCTCTATCAGGGTCTGCCGGTGGCGGTGCGGGCGTCGCGTCGCGTGTTCGTGCCGGTGCTGTCGCCGCATGGGGTGCCGACGACACGGACGCGGTAGGCAGCCGTCGTGCTGCTGAAAATGTCTGATGTTGTGCCGTCGGCCCCCTCATCCGCCTGCCGGCACCTTCCCCCCGTTGGGGGGAAGAGACTCGTGGTGGGCCGCTCGCGCTATCTTCCCCCACCACTCGACAACGCCCCATTTCCGTTCTATTGCCTCAAGGCAATTTCCAGCCGGACACCCCGGCCTTTTCCAAGGTTGATCCCATGAGCGTAGAGACGAGCAAGCCTGTTCCCCGTGCCGGTATTCTTGATATCGCGGCCTATGTGCCCGGCAAGGAACATGCGCCGGGCGTGGCGCGCGTCTATAAGCTCTCGTCGAACGAAACGCCGCTCGGCGCCAGCCCGAAGGCGATTGCCGCCTATCGGGCGGCGGCCGACAATCTTGAGCGCTATCCGGATGGACAGGCCGTCGAGCTGCGTGAGGCGATCGCGGCGGTGCATGGGCTTAACCCGGCTAACATTCTCTGCGGCAACGGCTCGGACGAGCTGCTCGGGCTGCTCTGCCACGTCTATCTGGCACCCGGCGACGAGGCGATCATCACCGAACATGGCTTCCTGGTCTACAAGATCCAGATCATGGGCGCGGGCGCTACCGTCGTCACGGTCAAGGAGAAGGAGGCGACCGTCGATGTCGACGCGATCATCGCCGCCGTGACCGAGAAGACCAAGATGGTGTTCATCGCCAACCCCGGCAATCCGACCGGCACCTATGTTCCCGTCAGCGAAATCCGCCGCCTGCATGCGGCCCTGCCGAAAAACGTGGTGCTGGTGCTCGACGCGGCCTATGCCGAATATGTGCGCCGCAACGATTATGAATCCGGTATCGAGATCGTGTCGTCGAACCCGAACGTTGTCATGACCCGGACCTTCTCCAAGGTCTACGGCCTGGCGGCCCTGCGCGTCGGCTGGATGTATGCGCCCGCCGATATCGTCGATGCGCTGAACCGCGTGCGCGGACCGTTCAACATGAACATGGCGGCGATCTCGGCTGGTGCGGCTGCCATCCGCGACCAGTCCTTCATGCAGGAAGCCGTTGCCTTCAACCAGATGTGGATCGACAAGCTGACCGGCGCCTTCGAGGCGATCGGCCTGAAGGTCACGCCGTCGGTGACCAATTTCGTGCTGATCCATTTCCCCGATGTGGACGGCAAGCGCGCCGATGAGGCCGATGAGTTCCTCACCAGCCGCGGCTATATCCTGCGCGCCGTGAAGGGCTACGGCTTCAAGAATTCGCTGCGCATGAGCGTCGGTCCGGAAGAGGCCAACCGTGGCGTCATCGAGGCGCTCGGCGAGTTTATGGGACGAAAGGCATGACGGTCCAGTTCGATCGCATCGCGCTCATCGGCATCGGCCTGATCGGCTCGTCGCTGGCGCATGACATAAAGCGGCTGGGGCTGGCGAAAGAGGTGGTCATCGCCACCCGCAGCGCCGAGACGCTGAAGCGGGCGGAAGAGCTTGAGCTCGGCGATCGCTACACGACGTCTTCGGCCGAAGCGGTCAGGGACGCGGACCTCGTCATCGTCTCGGTGCCGGTCGGCGCGTCGGAGGCGGTTGCCAAGGAGATTGCCGCTAGCCTGAAGCCGGGCGCCATCGTCACCGATGTCGGCTCGACCAAGGCGTCCGTCATCGCGCAGATGCAGCCGCATATGCCTGATAACGTCCACTTCATTCCCGGCCACCCGCTCGCGGGCACGGAAAAGTCCGGCCCCGACGCCGGCTTCCCCGGACTATTCGCCGGCCGCTGGTGCATCTTCACGCCGATCGAGGGGACGGATGAGACGGCTCTGAAGGCGCTCGGCCGTTTCTGGGAGACGCTGGGCTCGAAGATCGACGTGATGGACCCCGAACACCACGACAAGGTGCTCGCCATCGTCTCGCACCTGCCGCATCTGATCGCCTTCAACATCGTCGGCACGGCCGATGATCTGGGCACGGTGACGGAATCGGAAGTGATCAAGTATTCCGCCTCCGGTTTCCGCGATTTCACGCGTTTGGCGGCCTCCGATCCCACCATGTGGCGGGATGTGTGCCTACACAACAAGGATGCGATCCTCGAGATGCTGGCGCGGTTTTCAGAAGACCTCGCCTATCTGCAGCGGGCGATCCGCTGGGGCGAGGGCGACAAGATTTTCGACCTCTTCACCCGCACCCGCGCCATCCGCCGCTCGATCATCGAGGCCGGCCAGGATGTCGACGCGCCGGACTTCGGGCGGCCGCATACGCTTGATAAGAAGGGGTGAGGTCCGAGGCGGACCGCCATCTCCACCCTCAACAGAGATGAGGGAGAACGGGGAGGCGCCGGCGTCACGTTATGACGCGTGGCGTGTTCCTAGCCCCAGCATAAACCTCAAATCGGCGGGATCTGTCCCAGCGGGATGAAGCCGCTGACGGTGGCGTTGCCGCGCTGGACGACGAGGTCGACGGAGACGGTTCCGCCGCCGCCGGCCATCGCCTTCAGTAGCTTGGCGGCGGTGTCGACGGTCTTGGCGATATCGGGGAAGCCCTGCTTGATGCTGTCGCGCCAAGCGTTCACATCCTCGATCTGCAGCTTGAACTGGGCGGTCAGATAGCCTTCCTCGTCGAAGGAGAAGGGGCCTGACAGCGTCATGACCTTGCCATTGCCCATATCGGCCACCGCCTTGCGAAGCTCGCCGCTGGCGCCGTAGAGGCCCTTCTCGTCGCTGCCGTCGATCATGCCGGCCTTGCCCTGAAGTGTGACATCCGCGCTGGTCGAGAGCTTGGGCAAGACCTGCGGCCAATCCTTGATCACGGCTTGCGCGTCGGTCAGAGAGATCGCGCCGTCGAGGTCGGCGCCGTTCTGGCGCAGGTGCAGCTCGGTATGGGCGGCGTCGAAGTTGATGGTCTGGCCGGTGGCGGAGGAGACGGCTGTGGCCTTCAAGCCATCGATGATGGTCGAGGAGTGGTCGATGCCCTTGAGCTTGGTGACGAGGCTCGACTGCAGGTTCGTCCACTCGGCGTTGACCGACAGGCCGTGCGCCGTGCGGATTTCGGCGGGCGAATCAAGTTCCCAGACGATATGGCCGGGGGCGTAGACCTGGGCTGCCGAGCGCAGGGCGCCGAAGCTTGCCGATACGCCATTGACGTTGTCGTCGACATCCACCTTCGAGCAGAAGAGGCCGATGCGGAAGGGGAAGCCGCGGAAGTCGATATCAGCGCATTCGCCTGATACGCCGGCCTTGTTGCCGGGGCCGATCGCCGTCAGAACCGTGCTCTTCAGCGTCGAGGCGGCATAGAACCAGCCGCCGGTATAGAGTGCGACCACGAGAACGATGCCTGCCCCCAGCAACCAGAATTTCCTGCCGCTACGAGATTGGCTTGACGCTGCCATGATGTTCTCCAATGGTTGTCCGCAAAATTAGAATCTCGGTCTGGCTTGGGATATGGACGAATTTTGGGTGTTTGGCTACGGATCGCTGATGTGGAATCCGGGCTTCGCGTTTGTTGAACGGTCACAAGCGCTTATTCATGGCTATCGGCGATCTCTCTGCGTTCGCTCGTGGGTGCATCGGGGTACCGAGCAAAATCCGGGGCTGGTGCTGGGGCTCGATCGCGGAGGATCATGCCGCGGCATGGCGTTTCGCGTCGCGGGCGAGGATTGGGACGAAGTCATCGGCTATCTCAGAGAACGCGAACTTGTGACCAACGTTTATCTGGAGCGTCAGGTTCCGCTGCAGCTTGCAGGCGGGCGCGGGGTCAAGGGCGTCGCCTACGTCGTCGACCGCGACCACACGCAATATGCCGGCTCACTGGATACGATCGCGGCTGCGCGCATCGTGCATCAGGCGCAGGGAAAATCGGGGCCGAACGACGCCTATGTCTTCAACACGCTGGCGCATCTGAAAGAGATGGGCATTCGCGACCACTGGCTGGAAGATGTGGTCGACGAGGTGGAGCGGCTGCGGGCGGCTTAGCGCGGCGTAGGCCAAGGCGTTGCACGCCTTAGCCGGGCCAAGGCGCTATGCGCCTCAGGGGGCCACGGCACTGCGCGCCTTAGCCGGTCGTTGCGGCGTTCTGCTTGCGCAGTTCTTCCAGGCGCTGGAGTGCCGTGGGCGGCAGCGGCAGGTCGGGGTTGCGCGCGGCGTCTTCAATCAGGATTTCGTCGCTGGCGCGTTCGGTCACCTCGATCAGATGCGCGAAGAAGGCGTCCGGGTCCATGCCTGGTGCGATCGGCTTCAGGATGCGGACCTTGTAGTGGCCGGGATAGCGCATGGTCGAGCGGCGCGGCCAGAACAGGCCAGGCTGCATGGCGACAGGAACGACCGGCAGCTGCAGGTCGCGATACATGCGAGCGATGCCGTATTTGTAGACCGGCTCGGCGCCCGGTGGGCGGCGGGTTCCCTCGGGATAGATGATCAGCTGACGGCCGGTGGCGAGTTCTTCCTTGGTGCGGCGCAGCGCCTCGACCATGACCTTGCCGCGCGCGCCGCGATTGATCGGGATCATCCGCTGCTTCTTGGCGTACCAGCCGAAGAGCGGGATCCACATGAGTTCGCGCTTCAGGATATAGACCGGGTCCTTCAGCCAGGGGAGGAGCGCATAAGTGTCCCAGAAGGACTGGTGCTTGGGCGCGAGGATGTAGCCGCCCTCGGGCAGATTCTCCAGGCCCTCGATCTCGAAGGTGGTGCCGACGATCTTTTCCATCAGCCAGTGGTTGGAGAGCGCCCAGTTCTTCGGGATGCGATAGGCGCTCCGGCGCGGCGCCAGGAAGTAATAGGGCGAGAACACGATCATTCGCAGGATGAGATTGGCGTAGAAGATCGTGTTGAAGAGAACGGAACGCAGGGCGATCATGAAGTTTCCCGAGGCCTAGATCCGCCAGACGGGCGGCACAGCCGTCCTACACGATATTCTCCGCCATAAAAAGCGCTGATCGGCTCAGCTATCGCCTTCGGCGGAGCGCAGGCCCGGGTGGCGGAAGAGGCCGGTCAGGTTGCGGGCGCCGGCAAAGAGCAGCTTGCCGTATTCGGCCAGCATGACGCGCATGGCGTTGGGATCGGTGAACCAGTTGCTGTTCTTCAGATCGGTGTTGACCACGGGATAGGGCACGAACTGGGTTTCGGGATCGACATAGGCGAGTTCGGCGAGGCTGCGCGGCATGTGGTAGTTGTTGGTGACAACAAGCACGCTCTTGTAGCCCTTGGCGTGGATCCAGTTGGTCGCTTCCTCGGCATTGCCGATCGTGTCGAGCGCGTCGTAGCCGATGTCGACGCAGCAATCGAAGAGATCGGGCGCTGCCTGTGTCATCTTGCGGATCTGGTTGCGGGTGGTGGTCGGGTGGACGCCGGAGATCAGCAGGCGCTTACCTGCGCCCTTCTGCAAGAGTTCCACGGCCTGGTCGATGCGCTGGTAGCCGCCGGTCAGCACGACGATGGCGTCCGCATGCGGATCGAGCGGCGGCTTCAGGGTCGTGACCGAATCCGCGAAGAACAGAAAGCCGCCGAAAACCAGGGCGATAGCGAGCACGAAGGTGACGCCGCCCCAGCGCAGCATGCGGCGAACGGGACCACGGCGCGCGGGCTCGCTCTCGGAGCGGGAAAGCTCCGTTTTCGGGCGAATCGGGTCGTGCGACATGCGGCTCATGCTCATGAATCAAAAAATATACGCAGATTAGGGCGGCGAACAGACGCTTTCATGGCAAAATGCAGCCCGTAATCTTAATTCGGAAGGCCATCGGCGCGGGTGGGATCGGAGCGCAGCGTGTCGATTTCGTAGATGGTGCGCATGACCGTTAGCCGGGCAGTGAAGGTGGTCAGGAGGGCGATGACGATCATCGTCGCGAAGATGCCGGCATAGCCGAGCGCGCCGACCGAGAAGGTGCCGAACAGCGCTGTCGCCTGGTCGGTCTGCGGGGTGGCGAGTGTGCGGCTCTGCAGGAAGCCGGCGCTCATGAAGAAGAGGGCGGCAAGTGCTGAGCCGACGGCCGAGCCCTTTAGGCTGATCTTCAGGAAATGCTTCTGGAACTCGTTGGCGACGAAGGAGCTCTCGGCGCCGACAAAGTGCAGGACTTCAACGATGTGCCGGTTGCCCGAAAGCGCGCCACGGGTGGCGAAGACGACGGTCAGGACCATGGCGGAGAAAACCAGCAGCAGCACGCCGGTGCCGATCATGACAGTCGTATGCGCCATCGAGACCAGGCGATCGACCCAGGTGCGGTGATCGTCGAGCGAGGATTGCGGAATGCTCTCCTTCAGCATGGCGCGCATCGCGTCGAAATCGGGCGGGTTGCTTTCGTCGATGGTGATGATGACGAGGCGGGGGACGGGCAGTTCCTTGATGTCGAGGCCGGTGCCGAGCCAGGGTTCGAGCAGGCGCGCGGTGGCGGCCTCGTCGACGATCTGGCCATCCTTGGTGCCGACGAAGGTAAGCGCGATGCGGCGGGCGTCATTCAGCGCCTTGTCCATGTCGAGCCCGTCGTCCGGCTTGATCTGGATGGTGATCTCGCGGGAGATCTGGCTTTCCCAGCTTGCGGCCGTCGAGCGCACCATGGAGACGCCGCCGAGCGTCAGGCAGGCGAGAAAGGCCATGATCGCGATCACGACCATCAGCGCGTTGCCCTGGATATTGGCGGACGGCAGGATCGGCGCGGTCGGGCGCACCTTCATCTCCGGGCGTTTCTGACCCTTGGCGGCTGCAGGCGCTGCGGGGCGGGCGGTTGGCTCAGTCATGGATGTCGAGGTGCCCTTCCGAGAGGATCATCCGGCGGGCGTCCACCTGGTCCATCAGCGTCAGATCGTGGGTGGCGATCACGACGGCGGTTCCCAGGCGATTGAGTTCGAGGAAAAGGTTCAGCAGGCGGCGCGCCATCGGCGGATCGACGTTGGCGGTCGGCTCGTCGGCGAGCAGGATTTCGGGGCGGTCGATGAGGGCGCGGGCAATCGCGGCGCGCTGCTTCTCGCCGCCCGAAAGCACCGGCGGCAGCACGTTGATGCGCTCGCCGAGTCCGACCCATTTCAGCAGTTCCAGCACGTCGGTCTTGTAGGAGGCCTCGTCCTTGCCGCGCACGCGCAGCGGCAGCGCCACGTTCTCATAGGTGGTGAGATGGTCGAGCAGGCGGAATTCCTGGAAGATGATGCCGACGCGGCGGCGCAGCAGCGGCAGTTCGGTGCGGGGTATATCGGTGATGTCGCGCCCGAACATGCGGATCAGCCCGCGTGTCGGCTGCAGCGAAAGAAACAGAAGCCGAAGCAGCGTTGTCTTGCCGGCGCCGGAGGGGCCGGTCAGGAACTGGAAGGATTTCTTCGGGATGTCGAAGGTCAGGTCCCGGAGGATTTCCGGTCCCATTCCATAGCGCAAACCGACATTCTCGAAGTGGATCAACGGGCCGCTCAGTTTCTTGTTGTTTCACCGCATGACTTGTTAACCAGATCCGTTAACAACGGGTAAATTTCGCCGGAAAGACGCCTGTTTGATGGCGGCATTTGCGAAGCATTAACCAATAAAATTTACGAGTAGAGAGGATTCGTTTCAATGCCCGGTTCTCAGGCTGGGCGTGAAAGCAGTGGATACCGGAAAGGCGGTCGTCATGACATCCTCCTCGTTCAAGCGCCAGGCACCCGGGCGGGCCTATGATTTCCTGCCGCCGGATACCGTGAAGCGCGAGCACCGGCAAAGCCGTCCCGCCGATATCGCCGACGCCGAGTTCGTCGTCATCGGCAAGCAGCGCGGGCCTGACTTCAACGATCGCAGCTTCAAGGGCCGCAGTTTCAACGACAACAGCCGCAGTGCCGGCGCTCGTCCGTCGCCGCCACGTCCAGAGCGAGCAGCGCCGGCTCTGGCGCCATCCTTCGTCCAGGCCGCCGAGGCGTGGCTGCAGCAGGCCTCGCTCAAGCATTTCTCCGTGCTTGTCGTGGCGCTCTGCGTCCTCGTCTTCGGTCTCTCCGGCGGGTTCTCCGGCCTGTCTGCGTCCAATGCGGCTGTCGATACCGATCCGCTGCACTTCACCCATGTGACGGCGACGCCGCGCGATGCAAATGGCATGCGGGTGCTTCTCATCAACGGCATCATCGACAATGTCAGCGGCACGACGCAGATGGTGCGGCCGATCCGCGCAAACCTCTACGCTGACGAAAAACTGGTCGCCAGCGTGGTGATCAATGCGCCCGCCGACGTGATCTATGGCGGCCAGAGCCGCGGCTTCTCCTCCAGGATACAGTATCCCGGTGGAAAAACGCCCGAGGTTCGGCTCTCCTTTATGCCCTAAGGGGTGTTTCGCCGCGCGGTTTGTGCTAACGGCTTGTGCTTGTTTTCAGGGAGCAAGCCTTCATGCCTGTGGTGCGCGGTAAGAATATCGATCCTCTTTTCACGGCCGAGATGATTGCCGAGCGCAATCATGCCATCGCCCGGGAGATCGCGAAGGGACCGACCAAAGACCTGCTCGTCATCGCCGTCCTCAAGGGCTCGTTCATTTTCGCGGCCGACCTTATCCGCGCGCTGCATGACAGCGGGCTGGCGCCCGAGGTCGAGTTCATCACGCTGTCGAGCTACGGCACCGGCACGGTTTCGCAGGGTGTGCGGATCGTCAAGGATATCGACAGCGAGGTGAAGGATCGCGACGTTCTCCTGATCGACGATATCCTCGAATCCGGCCGCACGCTGAAGTTCGCAAAGGAACTGCTTTACGAGCGCGGCGCCCGCAACGTCACCATCGCGGTGCTGCTCGACAAGAGCGTGAAGCGCAAGGAGAAGCTGGAAGCGGATTATGTCGGCTTCGAATGCCCCGACTATTTCGTTGTCGGCTACGGCATGGACGTGGCCTATGCCTTCCGCGAGCTCCCCTTCGTCGGCGTGGTGACGGGCGACGCGTAGTCACCTCTTTTTCTTGTCGCATGTCGTTGCCGCAAAACCGCTGCACACTTTTGCGCGACATGCTTGGATGCCCCATTTCAAGACGGGTTGTTAACCATCCCGTCCATCGCCCGGATCATTGCCTTCGGCCGTTTACCACTCGCAAAGGAAAGTCGTGTGATTTGCGGGTAGGGCATGAAACGGAGCAATGCACACCATGGCAAGAATTCTGATTACGGAAGACGAAGATTCCCTGCGTTCTTTCGTAGCCCGCGCTTTGCGCCTCGACGGTCATGAGACCGAAGAAGCGGCTGACGGTGCGGAAGGGCTGGAGAAGCTCAACATCGGCGGCTACGACCTGCTGCTGTCGGATATCCGCATGCCCGTAATGGACGGCATCGAACTCGCACACCAGGCGAAGTCGGCTTTTCCGGCGCTGAAGATCCTTCTGATGACCGGCTATGCCGAACAGCGCGAACGCGCCGATGACCTCGCGGAAAAGATCGTCGATGTCGTGTCGAAGCCATTCGCGCTTCCCGATATCCGCAAGGCGGTTGCTCGGGCTCTGGCAGCCTGAGACAGCTTGGTAATGCCATTCAAGGCCGGCGCTCTCGCCGGCTTTTTCAGTTTTGCGGCTGAATGAACTTGCCCTCGAAGCGCACGCGAAAATTCCGGCGCTGCGGGTCTTCCTTGAAGCAGACGAAGATCAGTTCGATATCCTCGGCATGGTCGCGCTTGTCGAGCAGGCTAAGCGTGACGACGAGCACGCCGTCATAGGCGCGGGTCAGCCTGAAGGCGGCGTTGCGGATGTCGTTGGCGTCGGGATCCTTGCGATCGTCGCGGCGCTCATAGACCACCCAGAAAGGGCAGATGTCCCAGGTGGCGCGGAAGATCTCGGTCATTTCGGCCTGGAACTGCTCGGCATGCATGTTCGGGCCCCAGGTCAGCGTCTGCTCACCTTCGTCGGCGACGACGTTCAGATAGCCGTCATAGTCGTTGCCGTGCTCGGACAGGGCACTGCCGATCATCTCGAATGCCGTGTTTTCGTCGATTACCGTCTTGAAGAGAATTGCCATCGAATCGCTATCGTTCGTCGCCTGCCGCCGCGACATTACGAAGCTTCCGCGGTTTTGGAATAGCCCCATACGGGTGAAAAGCCGCTGTTCGGGGCAGGTTTGAAATCAAGAATATATCCTGCGTCTTATTGAATATCGAGCAGGCGTTCAAGATAGCGCCGTTCCATCTCCTGTGAAGGGTTGTTGCCCAGCTTTTCTCTGATGGCATCGAGGATTTCGCGGGCGCGCTGCACGTCGATCTCGTCGGGCACCTTCACCTGATCGCCGAAGTCTGGACCGTCGGCGCGGCGCGGACGGCCGAGCGGATCGCGGCCGTTCTGGTTGCCCTGGCCGACCTGACCCTGCGGCCCCTGACCCTGCCCTTGCTGGCCCTGCTGCGCCTGCATCATCTGGTTCATCATGTCGCGAGCGCCTTGGCGCAGTGCCTCCAGCGCGCGGCCCTGACCCTGGATGGCCGGTTCGCCGCGGCCCTGGCCGAGCTCGCGGCCGGCGCCTTCCATCTCGCGTTGCGCCTGACCGAAGCCCTGACCGGGCTTCATGCCCATGTCGCCGAGGCTCTTCTGCATTTCGCCGAGCTGCTTGCCGAGCTGGTCCTGGCGCTCGCGCAGCTGCTTCAGCGCCTCGCGCAGCTGTTCGGCCGTCATCTCGTCAGACGGGTTCTGGCCCTGCTGGCCTTGTTGACCCTGTTGCTGCTGGCCCTGCTGGTTCTGGCCTTGCTGGCCCTGTTGTTGCTGCTGATCCTGCGGCATGCCGTCATTGTCCATCGGCATGTCGTTCAGAAGCGGGTCGTTCATCCCGAGGTCGGGGTTCATGTTGTTGGGGTCGCCGCGCTGCATGCGGTCCTTCAGCTGCTGGTCGAGCTTGAAGGTCTCTTCCATCAGCTTCTGCTGGTCGCGCAGGATCTGGCCGAGCTTGTCCATCTGCTGGCGCATCTGGCTGTTGTCCTGGGCCTGCTGCTGCTGGCCACGCTGTGGGCGACCGGCCTGCATGTTGTTCATCATCCGCTGCAGCTCCGACAGCATCTGCTGAGCGGCGTCGCGGTTGCCGGAGCGGGCCAGGTTTTCGATCTGGTCCATCATCCGCTCCAGATCCTGCTGGCGAATGACGTTCTGGGCGTTCTGGTTGGGTTGCATCGGCGCATTCTGCATGCGCTGCGCCAGCTCCTTCATGTAGTCCTGCATCGCCTTGCGCAGCTCGTCCATGAGCTTCTTGACCTCGGCGTCGGGCGCGTTGCGCTGCAGGGCGTCGGCGAGGTTCTGCTGGGCGTTGCGCAGGTTACGCTCGGCCTGCGAGAGATTGCCGTCCTCCATGCCGATGGCGATGTCCCACAGATAGTCGGCCGTGTCCTTCAGCGCCTCGTCGCCCCTGGCGAGCTTCATGCGCTGGCGGGCGGATTCGATCAGCAGGTAATTGGTGAGATTGGGGATCGTCTCTTCCGGGCGCAGCGTCAGCGCCTCGTTGAGCGCGATCGCTTCCGGCATCTTGCGGGTGTCGAGCGCGAAGGTCTGGCGCTGCTCGGCGACGGCGGCTGCGAGCGGCTCGCTGAATGGGCGGGCGGGCAGCGTCATCTCGTGCGGCGGGCTGCGGCCCGTCTGGCCGGCGGCGTCCTTGGCGATCAGCGTGATGCGCACGCGCTTGCCGGCGAGCGGATGCTCGGTGAGGTTCTTGCTGGCGACGCCCTTGGCGTCGCGGGCGTTGCGGCGCGGAATGTCGAGCTTGTATTCGGGCAGCGGATAAAGCGGCGTGGCGCTCGTGTCTGTCTCGACCGGCACGATTTCGGCGGTGGCTTCCTGCACGCCGTAGTCGTCCTTGATCGTGTAGCCGATCTCCAGCGCGCCGTTGACCGTCGGCTTCGGCAGACCGTTGAAGGCGATCTCGGGCGCCTTGTCAGGAATGACGTCGAAGGCCCATTTGCGGCCGTTGACTTCAAGCGTGCCGTTTTCCTCGAGCTTCATCAGATGCGTGGAGGCGGTCTGCTGCTGGGGCGTTGCCGTCGCCGGCTGCTGAGCCTCGGCCGTTGCCGGCGGAGGTGTCGCGGGCGTTTCCGAAGCGGGTGCGTTCGGCGCGGTGACGGGGTTTTCAGCGGCGGCGATCTCGATGCGCTGGCCGTCCTCGCGGGCGAAGACCACCTTCTCGTCGGCCTTGCCGCCGGAGACACGCACGGTGAGGTTCGACGACTGCGGGATCTTGATCGCGCCCTGCTCGCTGCCTGTCGCGGTGAGATAGACGGGGGCGCGGCCGGTATAGGCGGGCGGGGTGATCCAGGCGTCGATGCGGACTGCCGGGTCGGTTGCCTGCGCCTGCGGGCGCGGCTGCAGCGCATCGCTGATCGAGCCGCCATTGGTGGAGACCGAATAGCCGAAGGCGACGACGATCAGGAGGGCGGGGATTGCGCGCAGCGCCCAGCGGTCGTGCGAGGCGATATCGGGCTGCGGAAAGCCGGCGTCCAGCGAGGCGATCTTCTCGGCCATGCGGGTCTGGTGCTCACGCCACAGCGCGCGGGCGAAGGGCGTGTCGAAGGCCGGCTCGTCTTCCTGCACGGCGACCGGTTGATGCGGCAGACCGTTGCGCTCTTCCAGCAGCCGGTCGGCTGCGGCCGAACCCGGCCAATGCAGCTTGCGGAAGGGATAGAGCGTCGCCAGCAGCCCGAGGCCGAAGCCGAATAGCAGCACGATGCGCAGCCAATCAGGAACGATGCGGAAGACGCCGAACCAGGATGCGGCCAGATAAAGTGCCGCGAGCGACAGGATGGGCAGGGTGAGAGGCAGCACCTGCTCGAACAGCAACACGCATTGGGCGGTCAGGCGCTTTGCTGCCACCAGCCGTGCGAGCGACGGCTTCAGGGCAAATGCACCTTTCTTTTCGCTCTTGGTGCTGTTCTTCAATCCGGTCTCCGCGATCTGGCGTTAGGGGCCTGGCGTTAAAGGGCAGAGAGGGCTTGCGCGGCGGCGACCGGGCAAGACGGTATGCGGAAAGGATAACACTCTTTGTGGCGAAGACGAGGGCAGGGGCCGGTCAATGCCGGTTTTTCCCGCGTCTTCGCCAAAAAGTGATTGCCGTTGATCAGTCGAGCCAGGCGGGGACGCTGTCGAGCGCGATCAGCTCTTCATAGGTCCGGCGTGGACGAATGACGTGGAAATCGCTGCCCTTGACCAGCACCTCGGGCACCAGCAGGCGGCTATTGTAGGTGCCGGCCTGTACCGCGCCATAGGCTCCGGCGGAGCTGACGGCGAAGAGATCGCCCGATTTCGGCATCGCCATTTCGCGGTCGAGCGCCAGGTAGTCGCCGGTCTCGCAAACGGGGCCGACGACGTCGGCCTTGATGCGCGGCGCGTTGGCGGCCGAGATCACTACGGGGCGGATTTCGTGATAGGCCTCGTAGAGCGTCGGGCGGATGAGGTCGTTCATGGCGCCGTCGACGATGACGAAGGTCTTTTCGCCGCCGTCCTTCACGTAGAGCACCTCGGTCACCAGGATGCCGGCATTGCCGACGATCAGGCGGCCGGGCTCCATGACGATCTTGCAGCCGAGCTCGCGCAGCTGGTTCTTGACGATCGCGGCATAGGCGTCGGGCAGCGGCGGCGGGTTGTTGTCGTCCTTGTAGGGGATGCCGAGACCGCCGCCGATATCGACATGGTGGATATCGTGGCCGTCGGCGCGCAGCGTGCTGACCAGCTCGCGCAGCAGCTTGAAGGCGTCGTCGAAGGGCTGCAGCTCGGTGATCTGGCTGCCGATATGCATGTCGATGCCTGTGGCTTCGATGCCGGGCAAGGTGGCTGCTCGGGCGTAGACGGCGCGGGCGCGTTCCCAGGAGATGCCGAACTTGTTCTCCTTCTTGCCGGTCGAGATTTTGGCGTGCGTGCGGGCATCGACATCGGGATTGATGCGGAAGGAGACGGGCGCCTTCTTGCCGGCCTTAACGGCGCGCTGGTTGAGGATCTCGAGCTCAGGCTCGGATTCGACGTTGAAGCAGTAGATGCCGGCTTCGAGCGCATAGTCCATCTCATGCGCGGTCTTGCCGACGCCGGAGAACATGATGCGGTTGGCCGGGATGCCGGCTGCCAGCGCGCGGCGCAGCTCGCCTTCGGAGACGACATCGATGCCGGCGCCGAGATTGCCGAGCGTCTTCAGCACGGCCTGGTTCGAATTGGCCTTCATGGCGTAGCAGACCATGGAATCGACATCGCTGAAGGCCTGCGAGAAGACCTTGTAGTGGCGCTCGAGCGTTGCCGTGGAATAGACGTAGAAGGGCGTGCCGACGGCCTTGGCAATCTCGGGAACGGGAACGTTCTCGGCGTAGAGGATGCCGTCGCGATACTCGAAATGGTTCACTTTAGTCGCCTGTTACAGAAGAGGATCGAGGAAGAAGTGCTTGTCCTTGACACCGGGCTGCTGCGTCGGTTTGGACGAGTCGCCCTCCTTCGTTGCCTGCACGCTCGGCGGATCGAGGTCGCCCTTGCGCCCGCATCCGGCGACGGCAAGGCCGATCACGGCAAAAACGACCGTCAGGCGGATGATCTGCGGGAAGCTGGTCTGCATGGAATTCCTCTTGGGAAGCGGCACGGATGGACACCTTCATAGCGAAGTTTATCCGCCTTGTGCACCCTGATTGTTGAGGTCTGGCGCTTTGCGAAATCGAAGGGGCGAAGCGGGTTGCGCTCCGCCCTTTTCGGGATCAGTTGCGGGCGCGCCAATAGGCGATCTGCTTCCTGACTTCAGACGGCGCCGTGCCGCCGAAGCTCTTGCGGCTGGCGACCGAGGCCTCGACCGTCAAGACGTCGTAGACCTTGTCCGTAATGGCGGCGTTGATCGCCTGCAGATCGGCGAGCGACAGGTCGGAGAGGTCGCAGCCCTTGCTTTCGGCGAGCGCCACGGCGCGGCCGGTCACATGGTGGGCGTCGCGGAAGGGCAGGCCCGCCTCGCGCACCAGCCAGTCGGCGAGGTCGGTCGCGGTGGAATAACCGGTGCCGGCGGCAGCCTTCATGCGCTCGGTGTTGATCGTCAGGTCGCGGACCATGCCGGTCATCGCTGATATGGCGAGCTCCAGGCTTTCGGCGGCGTCGAAGACCTGTTCCTTGTCTTCCTGCATGTCCTTGGAATAGGCGAGCGGCAGGCCCTTCATGATCGTCAAAAGCGCGATCAGCGAACCGTTGATGCGGCCGGTCTTGGCGCGCACCAGTTCGGCGGCATCGGGGTTCTTCTTCTGCGGCATGATCGAGGAGCCGGTGGAGAAGGCATCCGACAGGCGCACGAAGCCGAACTGCGGCGTCGACCAGATGACGATCTCTTCGGCCAGGCGCGACAGGTGCATGGCGCAGATCGCGGCCAGCGCCAGGAACTCGATGGCGAAGTCGCGGTCGGATACGGTATCGATCGAATTGCGGGTCGGTTCGCGGAAGCCGAGCGCCTTGGCCGTCATGTGGCGGTCGATAGGATAGCCGGTGCCGGCAAGGGCAGCCGAGCCGATCGGGCTCTCGTCGAGATGCTCGATGGCGTGGCGCACGCGCGAGCGGTCGCGGCCGAACATCTCGACATAGGCCATGCAGTGATGGCCGAAGGTGACGGGCTGGGCGGTCTGCAGATGCGTGAAGCCGGGCATGACGGTATCGGCATGCTCTTCGGCGCGGTCGAGGAAGGCCGCAATCAGGCTGGTCAGCAGCTGTTCGGTCTTCTGCAGCTCTTCCTTCACCCAGAGGCGGAAATCGAGCGCCACCTGGTCGTTGCGCGAGCGGGCGGTGTGCAGGCGGCCGGCGGCCGGACCGATCAGCGTCGCGAGCCGTGCCTCGACATTCATGTGAATGTCCTCGAGCTTGCGGGAGAATTCGAAATTGCCGCTCTCAATCTCTGACAGGATCGTGTTTAGCCCTTCGACGATCTTGTCCTTATCATCGGCCGAAATGATAGCCTGGTGGGCGAGCATGGTGGCGTGGGCGATCGATCCGCGAATATCCTGCGCAAACAGCTTCTTGTCGAAACCGATCGAGGCATTTATCTCCTCCATGATCGCATCTGGGCCGGAAGCGAAACGTCCGCCCCACATCTGGTTGGAGGATTTGGTGTCCGTGCTGTCGGCCATGAAAGATGCCTGCCTTGAAGAACGCGTGTCCGGGAGAATGAAATGACAACAAGAACGCCCTTGCGCCTGCCATCCCTGAAACTGATCGGGATCGCGGTCGTCGCAGGCATCATTGCCGGTGCGGCAGCGGTTTACATTAAGGAGACGGGGTCTGGCAATGGCGGCGCCGATATGGCGGCGGGCGAATGCAAGGCCACGAAGGACATCGCGACCCGCATCAAGCCCTTCCTGAAGGGCGAGGTCGCCGCCATGGTCGCGCCCGAACAGCCGGTCCGGATGACATCGATCGCCTTCAAGGATGCCGACGGCAAGCCGATGACGCTCGACCATTTCGCCGGCAAGACGGTGCTTTTCAATCTCTGGGCGACATGGTGCGTGCCCTGCCGCGAGGAAATGCCGGCCTTGAACGCGCTGGAGAAAGAACTCGGCAGCGACAAGTTCCAGGTGGTGCCCGTCAATATCGACACCGGCGACGACGAGAAGCCGAAGACGTTTTTATCTGAGACGGGCGTCGATGCGCTGAAGCTTTACCGCGACGACACGATCGCGGTGTTCAACGGGCTGAAGAAGCAGGGGCTGGCGTTCGGCTTGCCGGTGACGTTGCTGATCGACGACAAGGGGTGCCTGATCTCGGCGATGAACGGACCGGCGGCCTGGGATAGCGCGGATGCCAAGGCGCTGATCAAGGGGGCTGTGGGGATTTAGAGCTCGTGTGCCTGTTTTATCGGTTTTTCAAGGCAAGATTCAAGATTTTGCCGTGTCAAAGGGAGGCTTCCAATCGAGGAAAATTTCCAAATCGGATCGCTCATTGATTGCAAGACTCTTCTCGATTTGCTCGCGATAGCAATCGCTGTACTCGTGCAATGAATCATCAAAGTTGACGATCACATAAGCGAGCTTTTTCACAGCCGGATCGGCATCATAGGTCGTCATTTGGCTCCATGCCTTTCCGAGGTCGGAAGCGAGCTTATCAAAAAAGCCGATGTCTAGCTGCGTGTTTACATTGAAAATGCTTCTCTTTGCTCTGCGTTTAATCTCGATGTCAGAAACATTTATTGTTTTCACTTCACACAGCACACGCGTGTCGGATTTATATGCCTCTAGGTCCGGTGTCTCGTTAGACGACTCTGGAACGAACCTTATGTTGTTGTATCCGCAAGCTTTTAAGTGATTGTAAGCTTTAGCTTGATTCAGTTTGTTAAATAGAGGTTCCCAACCGCGGCGCTTGTCTCTGACAGCTAATAGCGGCGTCACTTCGGATTTCAGGAAAGACCACGCCTCGAGATTCAAACTGCTAAGATCCCGTTCAAGCAGCCGATATTGGCGGAGTTTCTGAGGCTTTTCCGCAAGAGATCTATCAAGGTCTTGAAAACAAGCATCGCTCGTGGCTAGCCGTGAGGTCAAATCGTACATTTCGTAGATGCGAGGTAATTCGTGGCGATACACGAGATAACTCCCAATTCACCGAACGCTCGTACTAGCTAGCACTCTGAAGGCGATGCGTATTTCGGTTAGGCGCTCTACCGCGTCGGAACCGGAACCTCACCACGATAATCATAGAACCCACGGCCGGACTTGCGTCCAAGCCAGCCGGCTTCGACATACTTCACCAGCAGCGGGCAAGGGCGGTACTTGCTGTCCGCCAGGCCGTCATGCAGCACCTGCATGATCGACAGGCAGGTGTCGAGGCCGATGAAGTCGGCGAGTTGCAGCGGGCCCATGGGGTGGTTGGCGCCGAGTTTCATGGCGGTGTCGATGGCATCGACGGTGCCGACGCCTTCGTAAAGCGTGTAGATCGCCTCGTTGATCATCGGCAGCAGGATGCGGTTGACGATGAAGGCCGGGAAGTCCTCGGC
>NZ_DDHH01000113.1:909-1126 GCF_002338015.1 Rhizobium sp. UBA1881 | reverse complement strand
CGGCGACGGTGACGGTCTTTTCGAGCGAGGCCACGAATTCGCGGGCCTTCTTGAAGGTGGTCTCTTCGGTGGCGATCCCGCGCACGAGTTCGACCAGCTTCATGACCGGCACCGGGTTCATGAAGTGGATGCCCATGAAGCGCTCTGGACGGTCGGTGGCGGAGGCCAGACGGGTGATCGAAAGGGAAGAGGTGTTGGTGGCGATGATCGCTTCCGG
>NZ_DDHH01000113.1:0-673 GCF_002338015.1 Rhizobium sp. UBA1881 | reverse complement strand
GGTGGCGATGATCGCTTCCGGCTTCAGGACCGGACAGACCGTGGCGTAGATCTTGCGCTTGACGCTTTCGTCCTCGGTCGCGGCCTCGATGACGAGATCGGAGGAGGCGAGGTCGTTGATGTCTGCGGAGCCCGATATCAAGGAGAGCGTGCTCGAGCGCTCCTCGTCGGTCATCTTGCCGCTGGTGACGTGGCGGGCGAGGTTGCCGTTGATAGTGGCGAGGCCGCGCTCGATGCGATCCTGGGTAAGATCGTAGATGTGGACCTTGTAGCCTGCGCTAGCCGAAACCTGCGCGATGCCGCAACCCATCTGGCCCGCGCCGATAATTCCGATTGTCTTGAACACCGCAGTCATCTCCACACCCCTGCTCGGCCTTCGCCCCCGCGATTGCCGTACCTATTAAACAAAACTGCCGGACGAATGATCGCCCGGCAGCAGTAGTAGCCCCTAAAAAGATAATTTTCCAGTCGCTCGCATGTGCGAAAGATGACGCGCGATCATGGAAGCCCGGCGCCGCATGCGAAACCGGGCATCCACCGACTTAGAGAGCCTTCTGCAGCTCGGGCAGGGCGTCGAAGAGATCGGCGACGAGGCCGAAATCGGCGACCTGGAAGATCGGTGCTTCCTCGTCCTTGTTGATCGCGACGATGACCTTCGAATCCTTCATGCCGGC
>NZ_DDHH01000109.1:0-30364 GCF_002338015.1 Rhizobium sp. UBA1881 | reverse complement strand
CGGCAGGGCAGAGGGGGGTAGAGGCATCCGCTGCTCCCGATCGGGCATTAGAGAGGCTATCTCAGGTGATCACCGAAGGGGCGTCGCGGCCGGTGCGGGACTTGATGTCGGCGATGGTTTCGGCGGCGGCGATGAGGTCGGCCAGGGCTTCCTGGGTTTCGATGTTGTGGCGGCTGGAATCGGGCTCGTAGCGCTCGATGTAGACGCGCAGCGTGGCGCCGGAGGTGCCGGTGCCCGACAGGCGGAAGACCACGCGGGAGCCGCCCTCGAACATGATGCGGATGCCTTGGTGTTCGCTCACGGACTTGTCGACCGGATCGTGATAGGCGAAGTCGTCGGCCTTTTCGACCTTCAGCGGGCCGAAGGTCTTGCCGGGCAGACTGGAGAGCTGGGCGCGGAGATTGTCCACCAGGCCGTTGGCGGCTTCGGTGTCGACGCCTTCGTAGTCATGGCGCGAATAGTAGTTGCGGCCGTAGGTCTGCCAGTGCTGGGTGACGATGTCCTGAACGCTCTCGCCGCGCACGGCCAGGATGTTCAGCCACATCAGAACCGCCCAGAGGCCGTCCTTCTCGCGCACGTGGTTGGAGCCGGTGCCGGCACTTTCCTCGCCACAGATCGTCGCCATGTTGGCGTCGAGCAGGTTGCCGAAGAACTTCCAGCCGGTCGGCGTTTCGTACATGCCGATCCCACGCTTTTCGGCGACGCGGTCGGCGGCGCCCGAGGTCGGCATGGAGCGCGCGATGCCCGTCAGGCCGCCGGAATAGCCGGGGGCGAGGTTGGCGTTGGCGGCGATGATCGCCAGGCTGTCGGATGGCGTCACGAAGATGCCGCGGCCGATGATGAGGTTGCGGTCGCCGTCGCCGTCGGAAGCCGCGCCGAAATCAGGGGCGTCGTCGCCCATCATCTCGTCGTAGAGTTCCTTGCAGTGAACCGGGTTCGGGTCCGGATGGTGACCGCCGAAATCGGGCAGCGGCATGAAGTTGCGGACCGAGCCGGAAGGCGCGCCGAGGCGGTTTTCGAAGATTTCCTTGGCGTAAGGGCCGGTGACGGCGCTCATCGCATCGAAGGCAATGCGGAAGCCGAGGCTGATCAGGTTGCGGATGGCGCCGAAGTCGAACAGCTCTTCCATCAGCGCCGTATAGTCCTCGACCGAGTCCAGCACCGAAAGCAGCATGCCGCCGGGCAGCTCGTCCTTGCCGATGCGGTCGAGATTGACGTCGGGGAAATCGGCGATCTTGTAGGTGTCGATCACCTTGGTGCGCGCATAGATCGCGTCGGTGATCTTTTCCGGCGCCGGGCCGCCATTGCTGATGTTGTACTTGATGCCGAAGTCTTCGGTGGGGCCGCCGGGATTATGGCTGGCGGAGAGAATGATGCCGCCGAAGGCCTTGTACTTGCGGATCACATGCGAGGCAGCCGGCGTCGAGAGGATGCCACCCTTGCCGACGATGACCTTGCCGAAGCCATTGGCGGCGGCCATCTTGATCGCCTTCTGAATGACTTCCTTGTTGTAGTAGCGTCCGTCGCCGCCGATGACGAGGGTCTTGCCCTGAAAGCCTTCCAGCGAATCGAAAATCGACTGGATGAAGTTTTCCGCGTAGTTCGGCTGCTGGAATACCGGGACCTTTTTACGCAGTCCCGACGTGCCGGGCTTCTGATCCTGATAGGGGGTGGTGGATACGGACTTGTTCATTTTCTGTCACTTGCCTTTCGGGGCGAGGCTTGAATAGAGGGCAGCATAGCGCTCGGCGCTTTTCTCCCACGAAACATCCGATTTCATGCCCTGCTTTTGCAATTGGGTCCAGACCTTTTGATCGGTATAGAGATGTAGCGCACGGCGGATTGCCTGCAACAGACCGGAAGCGGTCACCGGAGAGAATTGTATCCCGGTTGCCACTTTGGCCGCAAGTGCGGCGTGATTGGCATCGATGACGGTATCGGCAAGGCCGCCCGTATGCGCGACGATCGGAACGCAACCATAGCGCAGGCCATAGAGCTGTGTCAGGCCGCAGGGCTCGAAGCGCGAGGGGATGATGATGGCGTCGGAGCCGGCCTGCATCAGATGCGACATCGGCTCGTTGTAACCGATCGACACGCCGATGCGGCCCGGATGGCGGGCGGAGGCGGCGAGCAGCGAGCCCTCGAGCGCCGGATCGCCGGAGCCCAGAATGGCAAGCTTGCCGCCCATCGCGACAATCTCGTCGGCGCAGGCGGCGATCAGGTCCATGCCCTTTTGCCAGGTGAGGCGGCTGATGATGCAGAAGATCGGCGCGTTGTCGTCGTGCAGGCCGAAGAATTCCTGGACGGCGGCGCGGTTGGCGGCGCGGTTCTTCAGCGTCGCGCCGGTGTAGTGCGTCTGCAGCACGGCGTCGGTGGCGGGGTCCCAGACCTCGTGGTCGATGCCGTTGACGATGCCGTGCAACGCCTCGATACGGCTGGCGATGACACCCTCAAGACCCATGCCGAATTCGGAGGTCAGGATCTCGCCGGCATAGGAGGGGCTGACGGTGGTGATCGCGTGCGCGGTCTTCAGGCCACCCTTCAGGAAGCCGATATTGCCGTAATATTCCAGCGCTTCCACCGAGAAGGCCTGTGGGGGAAGGCGCAGGCCGGAGAAGATCTCGGCGCTGAACTGGCCCTGGAAGGCGATGTTGTGGATGGTGAGGATGCTGGGAAGCTCGGGCGTCGGGTAAAAGCGCATGTAGACCGGCGTCATCGCCGCCTGCCAGTCATGCGCATGGACGACGTCTGGCTTCCAGCCGGGCATCAGGCCGGCGGCGATCTCGGCGCCGGCAAGCGAGAGCGCGGCAAAGCGGCGCCAGTTGTCGTGGTAGTCCTTGCCGGTTGCGTCCAGATAGGGGCCGCCGGAGCGGTCGTAATAGGCTGGTGCGTCGAGGACGAGGATATCGAGCCCCTCGTGATTGACCTCCAGAACCGTTGCCGGTTCGCCCAAGAGATCGTCGAAGCGCATGCGCACGACGGGGTCGCGGATGACCTTCATCACCGCGGGATAGCCGGGCATCAGCGTCTTGGTTTCGATGCCGAAGCGCTTCAGCGCGATCGGCAGGGCGCCGGCCACATCGGCCAGGCCCCCTGTCTTGATCAATGGGAAGACTTCGGACGAAACCGAAAGAACTTTCATCGTTTACATATCCAGCTTGTCGATCATCGGCTGCGTGATGAGGCAGATCCCGCCTTCGGAGCGGCGGAAACGCTTGGCGTCCAGAACCGGGTCGTCGCCGACAACAAGACCTTCCGGAATGACGACGCCGTGGTCGATCACGACATTCGTCAGCTGCGCGTGGCGGCCGATCTTTACGCTCGGGAGCACGACGGCGCCCTCAAGCTTCGAGTAGGAATTGGCGCGCACACCGGTGAAGAGCAGGCTGTTGTTCAGCGTGGCACCGGAGATGATGCAATCGCCGGCGATGACCGAGGAGGTCGCCGAGCCACGGCGGTTTTCATCATCGTGAACGAACTTCGCCGGTGGCGAGATTTCGGCATAGGTCCAGATCGGCCAGGACTTGTCGTAGATGTCGAGTTCGGGAACGATCGCCGTCAGGTCGATATTGGCCTGCCAGTAGGCATCGATGGTTCCGACGTCGCGCCAGTAGGGCTCGCGCTCGAAATCGGAGCGCACGCAGGAATTGGCGAAGCGGTGGGCTACGGCCTTACCGTTCTTGACGATGTAGGGGATGATGTCCTTGCCGAAGTCGCGGCTGGAATTCGGGTCGGCGGCGTCGCGGCGCAGTTCCTCGATCAGGAACTTGGTGCGGAAGACGTAGATGCCCATCGAGGCGAAGGCGCTGTCCGGCTTGCCGGGAATAGCCGGCGGGTCGGCGGGCTTTTCGACGAAATCGATGATGCGGTCGGTCTCATCGACATGCACGACGCCAAAGCCCACGGCTTCCATGCGTGGCACTTCGAGGCAGCCGATGGTGACGTCGGCGCCGCTATCGACATGCTGCTGCAGCATGTATTCGTAGTCCATCTTGTACACGTGGTCGCCGGCGAGGATGACCATGTATTCGACGCCGTAGTCCTGGATGATGTCGATGTTCTGGTAGACCGCGTCGGCGGTGCCTTCATACCACTGCGTCTCGGAGACGCGCTGGGAGGCCGGCAGAATGTCGAAGCTCTCGTTGCGCTCGGGGCGGAAGAAGTTCCAGCCGCGCTGCATGTGGCGGATCAGCGAGTGCGCCTTGTATTGCGTCGCGACGCCGATGCGGCGGATACCGGAGTTCAGCGCGTTGGACAGCGCGAAATCGATGATGCGCGACTTGCCGCCGAAATAGACCGCGGGCTTGGCGCGTCGGTCGGTGAGTTCCTTCAGACGGCTCCCCCGGCCGCCGGCGAGAACATAGGCCATTGCATCGCGGGCAAGTGGCTGAATGCGTTTTTCTACCATTGTCTTCCTCCCACCAGTCTCAAGTCTCAGGTTCAAGCATGATAACCGCCAAAGGCGGCAAGGTCAGTGATGCGACGATGGTGCCGCCGGCGTTGACCGCCTGGACACGACCGCCATTGCCTTTGCCGCTGCCGCCATAGATGTCGGCATCGGTATTCAGGATTTCGCGCCAGCGGCCTTCGGTGGGCAGCCTGACGGCGTAGTTCTCGCGGTATACAGGCGTCATGTTGCAGATGACGGCGACCGGCTTTTCACCCGGCGACCTGCGCAGCCAGGCGAAGACCGAGTTCTCGTGATCGTCGGCAACCAGCCATTCGAAGCCTTCGCCTTCGCAGTCGCGGGCGTGCAGCGCCGGCTTGCTGCGGTAGGTGAAGTTGAGGTCGCGCACCAGGCGGCGCATGCCCTCGTGCATGCGGTACTGAAGCAAGTTCCAGTCGAGCGAGCCGGCCTCGTTCCATTCGCTCCACTGGGCGAATTCCTGGCCCATGAAGAGAAGCTTCTTGCCGGGATAGCCCCACATCAGCGCGTAGTAGGCGCGCAGGTTGGCGAACTTCTGCCAGTCGTCGCCGGGCATCTTGGCAATCAGCGAGCCCTTGCCGTGTACCACCTCGTCGTGGGAGAGCGGCAGCACGAAGTTTTCCGAGTAGGCGTAGAGCAGGCCGAAAGTCAGCTCGTTGTGGTGATGCTTGCGGTGCACCGGCTCGCGGCTCATGTAGCTCAGTGTGTCGTGCATGAAGCCCATGTTCCACTTGAAGCCGAAGCCGAGGCCGCCTTCATGCACCGGCTGCGACACCTTGGGCCACGACGTCGATTCCTCGGCGATGGTCATGACGCCGGGGTGCTCGGCATAGATGCGGGTGTTCATGTTCTGCAGGAAGCGGACGGCCTCAAGGTTCTCGTTGCCGCCATATTCGTTGGGGATCCACTCGCCGTGCTTGCGGGAGTAATCGAGGTAGAGCATCGAGGCGACGGCATCGACGCGCAGGCCGTCGAGATGGAATTTCTCGGACCAGTAGAGCGCGTTGTTGACCAGATAGGACACGACCTCGGTGCGGCCGAAATTGTAGATCGCCGTGTTCCAGTCGGGGTGGAAGCCCTTGCGCGGGTCCTCATGCTCGTAGAGCGCGGTGCCGTCGAACCAGCCCAGCCCATGCGCGTCGGTCGGGAAGTGCGCCGGCACCCAATCGAGGATGACGCCGATGCCGACCTTGTGGGCGCCGTTGACGAAGCGAGCGAAACCCTCCGGCTCGCCGAAGCGGGCGGTGGGCGAATAAAGACCCGTCGTCTGGTAGCCCCAGGACGGATCGTAGGGGTGCTCGGTGATCGGCAGGAACTCGATATGGGTGAAGCCCATGTCGACGCAATAGGGGATCAGGCGAGCGGCGAGCTCGTCCCAGGAGAGGAACGTGCCATCGTCGCGGCGCTGCCAGGAGCCGGCATGCACCTCGTAGATGGAGATCGGCTGGCGGCGCTTGTCGATCTCGCTCCAATGCTTGAGGTGGGCTTCGTCCTCCCACTCCTGCAGAAGTTCAGGCGTGGTGACCGAGGCGTTCTTCGGGCGCAGCTCGCTGCGGCGCGCGAAGGGGTCTGCCTTCAGGGGCAGCAACACGCCGTCCTGGCCGCGGATCTCGAACTTGTAGGCGACGCCTGTCGGCACATCAGGGGCGAAGATTTCCCAGATGCCGGCGCCGGCGCGCAAACGCATGACGTGGCGGCGGCCATCCCAATTGTTGAAATCGCCGACGACGGAGACGCGCTGTGCGTTCGGCGCCCAGACGGCGAAGTGGATTCCTTGCGCGCCTTCGTGCTTGATCCAGTGCGCGCCCATCTTGTCGAACAGGCGCAGGTCGGAACCTTCGCGGGCGTAGTAATCGTCCATCGGCCCGAGAACGGGGCCGAAGCTGTAGGGGTCGGTGACGGCCCATTCGGCGTCGCCACGGCGGGCGCGATAGCGCACCGGCACCTGCTTGTTGAGCGAGATGGTGCCGGCGAAGAAGCCATCCGGATGCTGGAGCGCCAGATCGCCGATCGCGGTGCCGTCGAGCGACATCGCGGTCACCTCTTCGGCGCCGGGAATGAAGCATCGGGCAACGTAAACGCTGCCCGATTTGTGGACGCCCAGAACGGCAAACGGATTGGAATGCGCGCCAGCAAGGATTGCCGCTATTTCATCTGCCGAAATTTCCCAGGGAAGTTTGACTTCAGGGGTCGCCTTCGGCGTTTTCATCCGGCTCTCCAGATTTCCTTGGCATACTGCCGGATCGTGCGGTCCGACGAGAACCAGCCCATGCGGGCGGTGTTGCGGATGGTCTTTTCGCTCCAGGCGGACTTGTCGTTCCAGAGGTCGTCGACTTCGCGCTGGGCCTGGGCGTAGGCGTCGAAATCGGCGGCGACCATGAACCAGTCGTGCGAATAGATGCCCTCGATCAGCTCGGAATAGCGGTTGCGGTCATCCGGCGAGAAGACGCCGGAGCCGATGGCCGAGAGCGCCTGCGACAGCTCGTGCGAGGCCTCGATGATGGCACGCGGATTGTGGCCGTCGGTGCGCAGGTTGGCGACCTCATCGGCGCGCAGGCCGAAGATCTTGATGTTGTCCTCGCCGACATTGTCGCGCATTTCGACATTGGCGCCATCGAGCG
The DNA here is from genome assembly GCF_002338015.1 of Rhizobium sp. UBA1881. Classification (NCBI taxonomy): domain Bacteria; kingdom Pseudomonadati; phylum Pseudomonadota; class Alphaproteobacteria; order Hyphomicrobiales; family Rhizobiaceae; genus Rhizobium; species Rhizobium sp. UBA1881. Next base: position 23,317 of record NZ_DDHH01000109.1, on the reverse strand, counting down.
TACCGATGGTGAGCGCGCCGTTGAGGCCGAATTTCATGTTGCCGGTGCCCGACGCTTCCATGCCGGCGGTCGAGATCTGCTCGGAGAGATCGGCGGCCGGAACCATGACCTCGGCCAGCGAGACGTTGTAGTTCGGCACGAAGACGACCTTGAGCAGGCCGCGCACGGCCGGGTCGTTGTTGATGGTGCGGGCGACGTCGTTGATCAGCTTGATGATCAGCTTGGCGTTGTGATAGCTCGGCGCCGCCTTGCCGGCGAACAGCTTTACGCGCGGCACCCAGTCGAGCTCGGGACGCGAGCGGATCTGGTCATAGAGCGCGACGGCCTCGATGACATTCAGGAGCTGGCGCTTGTATTCGTGGATGCGCTTGATCTGGATGTCGAACATCGCCGACGGATCGATCTTCACACCCATGCGCGATGCAACCAGATTGGCTAGCGCCACCTTGTTGTTGCGCTTCACCGCCGCGAACTTCTCCTGGAAGGCGTTGTCGGTGGCGAACTTGTCGAGCGCGCGCAGCTTTTCGGCGTCGTCGAGGAAATCGTCGCCGATCGCCTCGCGGATCAGGCCGGTGAGACCCGGATTGCACTGCTGCAGCCAGCGGCGCGGCGTGATGCCGTTTGTCTTGTTGTTGATGCGGTCGGGATAGAGCTTGTGCAGGTCGGCGAAGACCGTGACCTTCATCAGGTCGGTGTGCAGCGCCGAGACGCCGTTGATCGAATGCGAGCCGACGAAAGCGAGGTTGCCCATGCGCACCCGGCGGCTGCCGCCTTCCTCGATCAGCGAGATGGAGCGGATCTCGGTGTCGGAGAAGTTCTTGGTCTTGCGGGCCTCGAGGAGAACCTTGGCGTTGATCGCGTAGATGATCTGCATGTGGCGCGGCAGGAGACGCTCGAACAACGGCACCGGCCAGCTTTCCAGCGCTTCGGGCAGAAGCGTGTGGTTGGTGTAGGCGATTGTGCCGCGGGTGATGTCCCAGGCCTGGTCGAACTCCAGCCCGTGCACATCGCAGAGCAGGCGCATCAGTTCGGCGATGGAGACGGCCGGGTGGGTGTCGTTCAGCTGGATCGCCACCTTGTCGGGCAGCGAGGTGAAATCGTCATACTGCTGAAGATGGCGGCGCAGGATGTCCTGCAGCGAGGCGGACGAGAAGAAGAACTCCTGGCGCAGGCGCAGCTCCTGACCGGCAGGCGTCGCGTCGGCCGGGTAGAGAACGCGGGTCAGGCTTTCGGCCTTGTTGCTCTCGCGCAGCGCGCCGATATGGTCGCCGGCGTTGAAGGCGTCGAGCAGGATCGGGTCGATCGGCTGGGCCGACCAGAGGCGCAGCGTGTTGACGCGCTTGCCGCGCCAGCCGACGACGGGCGTATCGAAGGCGGCGGCGATGACGCGCTCGGCCGGCTTCCAGACATAGCGCGGCTCGCCATCGGCGCCGTTGGCGACATCGACCGAGCCGCCGAAGCCGATTTCATAGGCGCTTTCGCGGCGTTCGAATTCCCAGGGGTTGCCGTGGGCGAGCCAGCTTTCCGGCAGCTCGACCTGCCAGCCATCGGCCATCTGCTGGCGGAAAAGGCCGTGGACATAGCGGATGCCGTAGCCATAGGCGGGCACGTCGACGGTCGCCATGCTCTCCATGAAACAGGCGGCGAGACGGCCGAGACCGCCATTGCCAAGTGCTGCATCCGGCTCGAGGCCAGCGATGACTGACACATCGACGCCGAGCGAAGCGAGCGCGTCACGTACCTCTTCCATCAGGCCGAGGTTGGACACGGCATCGCGCATCAGGCGGCCGATGAGGAATTCCAGCGATAGATAATAAACGCGCTTGGCGCCCGTGGCGTAGACCTTGCGGGTGCTCTCCATCCACTTGTCGATGATGCGGTCGCGGATGACGAGGATCGTCGCCGTCAGCCAGTCATGCGGCTTGGCGACCTTGGCATCCTTGCCGATACGGTAGGTCAGACGCTCGATGATTTCTTCTGCGAGAATTTCCGGCTTGGAACTGCGCGGTGCGGGAGAGGGGATGGTGGGCTTCGAAACGGTGGTCATCGTCAGGGCTCGCCAATTCTGTTTTGGTTTCAGTAGGTTATACGTACTTCAATCGATTTACTCACGCACTAGCGATGCAGTTTATGCACCGTTACAACGCACTTGCAACAAGGGAAAACCGGCAAACGGAAAAATTGACGCAGGGCACCCGTGGACGACGGAAAGAACTTGATTTTTATCGGCTTTCTGATTTTGATAGACCGGATTGCACAACAACGAAAAGCCGCTCCGGTTTGTTCCGGAGCGGCTTTTTTTGTTTTGTGGGATTGCGCGATCAGTTGATCAGGCGCGTCGTCTGGTTGGCGGCCTTGGCACCGATCTTCTTGAAGGCGGCCAGGAGGTCGGCCATGCTTTCAGCCTGGAAGTAATGGCTTGCGTCCGTAGCGCAATTCTTCAGAAGCTTCTGCCCGGTTGTCGGAGCCATGAAGGCAACAGTAAAGATTTCGATGCCCTTGGCCTTGGCGGCGTCACAGGTGGCTTTTGTCGCCGTGTCATAGGAGCGCCCGCCCCATTTGTCGTCGTTGTTGTCGCCATCGGTCATGAAGACGATGTATTTCTTCGGGATCTGCTTCGTCTTTGCGTAGTGTATCGCATCTTCGCTGTCGTTTCCGGCGCTGTTCTTGGCCGTCAAAGAGGTGAATGCCGTGTTCATGGCGTCGCTTGAGTTCGTCCCGCCGTCCGCGTCGAGCGCGTTAACGTAGGTTGTAACAGCGCTGGTACCCCAGGCAAGCTTACTGGCGGCATATTCCTTGATATCGTAAGATACCGCACCCGTGCGTGCGTAGATGTGCGTCGGGTCGGCAGTCTCAAGCTGAGTCGTCAGACTGCCAACGGCCAGTTTCAACGCCTCGATCTTCGAGTAATAGTTGGTCTGAGTTCCTGTGCATGTTTTAGGCTGATACCAGGTGCCGCAAGAGTAGGTGTACGTGGTTGTAGGTTGCGTTGCGTTGACCGTCGTCGTTGCGTAGTCCATCGAGCCGGACTTATCCAGCGCAAGGAACATCGAGACAGAACCTTGCGTCTCGGAATAGCCACCGGCCGTCTGGCTCGATACGCCGATCGTCGTCGTTTTGAAGCCGGCGACCTGGGCCAGTCCGCTGAATTGCATCGTGTAGTTAGACGATATGTTGACGTTGTAGCTGGTCGCGGCACCTGATGTTGTTTTTGTCGCCGTGACGGCCGTGGCGTTCTTCAGAGCGGTCGTATCGGAGAGATAGTTCGCCATCTGGCCGGCGATAAAATCCTTGGCGAAAGCGGCAGCCCCTGATGTGTCGATCTTGCCGTCGGCCAGCGCCGACGCGGTGGCCAGCGCGGCGGAATCGGCCGCTTCCTGCAGCTGCCGTTTCGACATGGCCGCATTGGCTATATCGATAGCCAGACTCCCCGCGCCGAACAAGACCGGAATCACGAACGCCGTCGTGATCGCGAAATTTCCGTCCCGATTGGACATCAATCGAGAAACGCCATTCATCATAAATAGCAAGGTGTTCATCATGCTCACCCGAGTAGTTGCTTTTGACAATGTGGCAGTCATGCGCCCAATTCATTGAGCTTGTTTTGACGGGTTTGCTTCAATTTTAATGGAATGTTGCTTTCCAACACGATTTCGGGCGGGGCTCGACTTTGCGCCAAACTGCGTCCGGCGGTGTTGCTTTCATGCATCATCACTGCGTCACGCGAGGTGGTCATCCCCGACGTTTCACGACGCCAAAAAGCCGCCCCGGATCGGTTCGGGGGCGGCTTTTTCGAGCGATGAAATCGATGTTACTGCGTCAGGCGAACATAGGTGGTGTCCGAGCCGCTGCAGTCGGCGCTGACGGTGTAGAAGAAGTCCTGGGTGGGACCGCCGCCGCCGTCTTCCCAGGCGTGGCTCTGCTTGGATGCGCAACCGAAATAGGCTTCCAGCGGATAGGCCGTGCCCTTCTGGAGCTGCTTGCCGTCGACATAGAGCGAGTCCATCTGGTTGGGGTTGTCCGTGCGCAAGGTGCTGTCGTAGACCTTGCTTGATGCTTGGTTAGTGGCCGTACATATGACTGTTTGCTTGGAGCCGGATGCCTTTCCGCTGTATCCGGTTGGGCAATAGTCCTTCTTGATCTCCATCTTCAGGATCAGCTTGGTGTAGTTGCCGAGGTCGATGGTTCCCGTCGCCGGATCCATTGTCATGGTGCCCTTGCCATCCTCGAGCAAAGTGGTGGGCTGGTAGACAATGGTCGCCAAGGTCGTCTCGGCTGTGCTGCCGGGGCGGACCACCATGACCGAGATCTTCTTGTACCAGAAGCCCTTTGCATAGGTCGGGTCGAACGTGATCTTCGTGGGCTTCACCGGCGCGATGGCGGCTGCGTTCACGCCAATAGGAATCGAGTTGTAATTGGCGATCTTCATCAGCGATGTGTCGACCGCCGCATTCAGGGCAACCTTGAACGTCCGGCCATCGGCGGTCATGCTCGACGTGACATTGCTCGGCATCTGCGCGGAATAGCCCTTGAGGAAGGCCTGGGCCTTGGTGGTGGCTGCGGCCAGATTGGTACCGTCGAAAATCTTGCCGCCTTCCAGCGCGGTTGCGTCGGCAATTTCCTGAAGGTTGGTCCTTTGGGTGGATGCATTGGAAAAGTCGATCGCGACGCCTGCAGCCAGCAGCAGCGGTGTGGCGATCAACGCCGTCACCATGGCGAAGTTGCCGCCACGGTCGTTCGAGAAACGGGCGATCGTGGTCGTAAGCAGGGACAAGGCGCGCATCATGTTCACCGAGATGGTTTTCCAAAGTATGCGACTATCCTTGGATCATCTTCATTTAGGTCAGCTTTATGAGTCTGATCTAATTTTATCGAATTGTCGCTTTATCGTGCGCTTTGGCTTGATGTCGGCCTCCGGCCCTGCTTCACCGGCCCTACTTCACCGGAATGACATCAACCGCCTGAACCGCCCGCTGGCCGCCATAGCTTTTCAGCACGCCGATGACGGGAGCAACGTCGGAGTAGTCGCGGCCGTAGCCGACGACGATGTGGTCGGTGCCGGCGGGGATGTTGTTGGTGGGGTCGAGTTCCACCCAGCCGGTCGTCTCGCCGCACCAGACGCGCACCCAGGCATGCATGGCGTCGGCGCCTTCCAGCCGCTCCTTGCCCGGCGGCGGGATGGTGCGCAGGAAGCCGGAGACGTAGCCCGCGGGTATGCCGAGGCTGCGCAGCGCCTGGATCATCACATGGCTGAAATCCTGGCAGACGCCGCGCTTCAGCCTAAAAGCCTCGATCGGCGTGGTGTCGACGTTGGTCGCCTCGGCGTCGTAGGTGAAGTCCTTGTGGATCGCGGCGCAGAGGGCGGTGGCGATCTCCAGCACGGTCAGTCGGGGCTGGACGACGCTCTGTGCGTATTCCGAAATGATTGGCGTTTCGATCAGGCGCGGGCTGTTGCCGAGGAAATGATGAGGCGAGCCCGGCTTCAGCGACCAGACGCCTGCGATCTCCTCCGGCAGATCAGCGAGCACCGGCGAGAAATCGGCCGTGATCGAGTGGCTCTCGACCTGGACGCGGGCGTGCATGCGGATGTCGAGCTTCTCGTGCGGCGCGCGGACCATGAAGGAGGTCGCGGGGTGCTCGAAGAAATCGGTGAAATTGGATTGCTCGTCCGGCGTCGGCGACACCTTGATCGAGCCCGCGATCAGGCGCTGGCGATCGGGCAGCGAGAGCGGCAAAAGGCGCATGATGTGGCGGGCGCCGGAGGCCGGCCAATCGTAGCTATAGCCCATGTGCAGCGACAGATCGTAGAGCACAACATCACCCCAGATAGGTTTGCGCGAGGAGATCGGAGAGGTTTTCGAGCTCGCGTTCGAGGCTGCGATAGACGTCGTCGGTCATCGTCTCGGGCGTCATGACGGCGAGGCCGGAGCGCAGGCGCATGGATTCGCGGTAGAAGGGCGACATCTGGCCGTTGGTAAGCGCATTCGGCAGCTGCTCGACCTCGCGCAGGATCTCGTTCAATTGGAAGAGGATCGAGCGCGGGTTGAGCGGGTCGAGCGCCAGAAGGTCGGTGACAGTCAGCCGCGCGGTGTTGACGTTGTAGCGGCGGCGGTGGGTCATGACGCTGTCGCCGATCTCGAGCAGCATGTCGAGCGCGCCATCGGGCGCCTCGGGGCCGGACATGTGACCGAGCAGGCGGGTCATGTGCAGCGCGCGCTCGATGTGGCGGCCGAGCGACAGGAATCGCCAACCGGTGAAGCGATACATGTTTTCATGCACGAGACCGGCGAAGCCCGCGAGCTTGCGCAACAGGATCGTCATCGCATGGCTGGCGTCGTCGCCCGGCGATACTGTCGCGTGGAAACGGCGGGCGGTCTTGGCGAGATCGGTCAGCGCCAGCCAGCCATCCGGCGAGAAGCGGTCGCGGATGTTGCTTGCCGAATAGACGGCGCTGTCGATATTGCGCAGCAGCGTGTCGGGCACCGCGTCCTCGGTGTCGATATCGACGGCGGCGAGATAGGCGCTGACATCGGCCAGCAGCGGCTGGCTCGGATCGGCGGCCTCGGCGAAGCGGGCGTGCCAGGCGCGCAGGATGCGCAGCGCCCCTTCGGCGCGCTCGATATAGCGGCCGAGCCAGAAGAGATTGTCGGCGGCGCGGCTGGGCAGGCTGCCCGGCATGTTGCGGGTGAAGCTCGCCTCGGTGGGCAGCAGCGTGTGGCGCTCGACGGGCTTGTCAGAAACGATCCAGACGTCGGCGGCCGCACCACCCGACTGCATGGCGATCGCCGCCACGTCGTCGCCGGCGCCGATGCGGGCGAAGCCACCAGGCATGATCTGCCAGCCGTTCTTTGTGCGGGCGGCGAAGACGCGCAGCGACATCGGCCGCGGCACCAGCTTGCCGTTCACCCAGCTGGGCGTGGTCGAGAGCGTCACGGCCTCCTGGCCGACGAGCTTCGGGCCATCGGTGTTCAGCCAGTCGCCGATGGAATCACGGGCGGTGGCGCGAAGCGCCGAGCCGAGCACGGATTCACCGTTGTCGTCGAAGAAGGGCGCGCGCGAATAGGCCGGGCCGATCACCATTTTCTCGATGTTTTGGGCGACATGGTCGCGTTCGCTCTTCTGGCCGCACCACCAGGTGGCGATCGACGGCATCTTCAGCTCCTCGCCGAAGAGGCGGCGGCAGATGGTGGGCATGAAGGCGAGCAGCGCGCGCGTCTCGATGATGCCGCTTCCGAGCGCATTGACGATGGTGACGCTTTCGGCGCGCAGCGCTTCCACGAGGCCCGGCGTGCCGATGTGCGAGGTCTGGTTGAGCTCGAGCGGATCGGCATAGGCGGAATCGAGGCGGCGCCAGAGCACGGTGATCGGCTTCAGGCCGGAGACGGTGCGCACCATCACCTTGCCGTTGACGACGGTCAGATCCTCGCCCTCGAGCAGCATGAAGCCGAGATAGCGGGCGATGTAGGCGTGTTCGTAATAGGTCTCGTTGGCGGGGCCGGGGGTGAGCACGGCGATGCGGTCGTCGCCGCTGTGCTTCATGCCCTGCAGCGCATCGCGGAAGGCGCCGAAGAAGGAGGCGAGGCGGTGCACCGGGGTTTCCGCATAGATATCGGAGAAGGCGCGGGTGGTTGCCACCCGGTTTTCCAGCGCGAAGCCGGCGCCGGATGGGGCCTGCGTGCGGTCTGCCAAAACCCACCAGTTGCCATCGGGACCGCGGCCGACCTCGAAGGCGCAGAAATGCAGATAGTGGCCGCCGGCCGGCTTGACGCCGACGAGCGGGCGCTGGAACTCCGGATTGGAGGCGATCAGCGCCGGCGGCAGCACGCCATCCTCGACCAGCCTGTTGTCGCCATAGATGTCGGCGACGATCGCTTCGAGCAGGTCGGCGCGCTGGACGAGGCCTTCCGACAGGCTCTCCCATTCGCGCTCGTCGATCAGAACGGGGATGGGCGAAAGCGGCCAGGAGCGCTCGGCGCTGCCGGTGCTGCCATAGGCGCGGTAGAAGACGCCGGCATCGCGCAGATAGCGGTCGGCGCGGGCGAAGCGCTCGGTCAGGTCCTTTTCCGGCATGCCGCTCAGATGCGCCATGACGCGCTGCCAGACCGGGCGGATCGCGCCGTTCTGGTCGACCATCTCGTCGGCGACGCCAGGCGGCGGACGATAGCCGAGCACCGCCTCGTTGCCGATGCGCTCGCTCTTCTGCTGCCGCAGCTCTCTTGCCGGTTTCTTGCCCATGAACCCCTAGTCTAATGCGTCTAAATGCCTGCCGGTCTTCTCAGATCCAGCGTCAGCGGGAACTCCGGCGATCCGGTCTCGATCGCGGGGATATAGCCGCCCGATGTATGGCCCCATGGCTCGAATCGCGCCAGACGCCTGGCTTCGGCTTCGTTACCATTGACCGGGAAGGTGTCATAGTTACGCCCGCCCGGATGGGCAACATGATAGATGCAGCCGCCGATCGAACGCTTCGACCATGTATCATAAATGTCGAAGGTGAGCGGCGTGTTGACGGGCAGTAGCGGGTGCAATCCCGACGCCGGCTGCCATGCCTTGAAGCGGACGCCGGCGACCGAGACGCCGGCAGTGCCCGTCGGTGTCAGCGGCACGGTGCGGCCGTTGCAGGTGACGGTGTAGCGGGACGAATTGCTGGTCTCGAGCCTGACCTGCAGACGCTCGACGGAGCTGTCGACATAGCGCACGGTGCCGCCGATCGCGCCTTCCTCGCCCATGACGTTCCAGGGCTCCAGCGCCTGGCGCAGCTCCAGCTTCGAGCCCTCGTATTCGACCTCGCCGCAGAAGGGGAAGCGGAATTCGAGCTGTGCCTTGAACCATTCCGGGCTGAGATCGAAGCCGTTCTGCTTGAGATCGGCAAGCACGTCCTGGAAATCCTGCCAGACGAAGTGCGGCAGCATGAAGCGGTCGTGCAGCGTCGTGCCCCAGCGCACGAAGCGGCCATCGGCGGGGTTCTGCCAGAAGCGGGCGATGAGGGCGCGGACCAGAAGCTGCTGGGCGAGCGACATGCGCGCGTTCGGCGGCATTTCGAAGCCACGGAACTCGACGAGGCCGAGGCGGCCGGTCGGTCCGTCGGGCGAAAACAGCTTGTCGATGCAGATCTCGGCGCGGTGGGTGTTGCCGGTGACGTCGATCAGGAGGTTGCGGAACAGGCGGTCGGTGATCCAGGGCAGGGGTGTGACGCCCTTGCCGGGCGCGGGGATCTGGGCGAGTGCTGTTTCCAGCTCGTAGAGGCTGTCGTGGCGGGCCTCGTCGATGCGCGGGGCCTGGCTGGTCGGGCCGATGAACATGCCCGAGAACATGTAGGAGAGCGAGGGATGGCGCTGCCAGTGCAGCACCAGGCTCTTCAGCAGATCCGGACGGCGCAGGAACGGGCTGTCGCCGGGATTGGTGCCGCCGACCACGACGTGGTTGCCGCCGCCAGTGCCGGTGTGGCGGCCGTCGATCATGAACTTGTCGGCGCCGAGTCGCGACTGGCGGGCCTCCTCGTAGACGGTGCTGGTGATCGCCACGCAGTCCTGCCAGTTGGAGGCCGGATGGATGTTGACCTCGATGACGCCGGGGTCGGGTGCGACGCGGATGACGTTGATGCGCTCGTCCTGCGGCGGCGAGTAGCCCTCGATATGGACGGGCAGGCCGAGTTCGGCGGCGGCGTTCTCGGCGGCCGCGATCAGCTCTAGATAATCCTCGATGCGCTCGACCGGCGGCATGAAGACGCAAAGGCGGCGGTCGCGCGGCTCCACCGAGATTGCGGTGCGCACGGCGCCGCCGATCTCGCCCAGCGTCTGCTCGACGCGGCTCTGGCCGGCCTCCTCGCTATGGCGCGAGGCTTCCGGCATGGCGCGGCCCGAGGGCACGAAGACATCGGGCAGCGGCGTGCGGGGGATGGAGGGGTCGGCCGGGTGGATATAGGGGAAGCGGGCGGGCGGCACGTAGGGGAGTGTGCCGAGCGGCAGGCGGTAGCCGACGGGGCTGTCGCCGGGAACGAGGAAGATCTTGCCGCGGCGCGTCTTCCACCGCTCGCTCATCCAGCGCTGGCCGGATGCCTGGGCGTTCCAGGCCTGGACGGGAAGGATGTAGCCCGTCGGCGTGGTCAGGCCGCGCTCGAAAACGCGGGCGATGCGGTTGCGCTCTTCCGGGTCCTTGAGCTTGGAATTCGAGGGATCGACATTGTCGGGCAGGCTGCCTTCCTTGAGGATCCACTCGGCCGGGTCCTCATAGGCCGGCAGCACCATGTCGGTGTCGATCGCGAGTTCGCGGGCGATGGCGCCGAGCAGGTTGGCGGCGTCGTCGGCCGCGACACCTGTGTCCTTGCCTTCGCCGGCGATGAGCTCGGGATTGCGCCAGATCGGCTTGCCGTCCTTGCGCCAATAGAGCGAGAAGGTCCAGCGCGGCAGGCTTTCGCCGGGATACCACTTGCCCTGGCCATAATGCAGGAAGCCGCCGGGGGCGAAGCGCTCGCGCAGCTTGCGGATCAGGATATCGGCCTTTTCGCGCTTGGTCGGGCCGACGGCCTCGGTGTTCCATTCGGCGGATTCGAAATCGTCGATCGAGACGAAGGTCGGCTCACCACCCATGGTGAGGCGGACGTCTTCTGCCTGCAGGATGCTGTCGACCTTGGCGCCGAGCGCGTTGAGTTCGTCCCAGCTGTCGTCGGAGAAGGGCTTGGTGATGCGCGGATGTTCGGCGACGCGCGTGACCTTCATGTCGAAGGCGAACTCGGTGTTGGCGTGGCCGTAGAGTGCGCCGGAGATCGGGGCGGCGTTGCTATAGTGCGGCGTGGCGGCAAGGGGGATGTGGCTCTCGCCGGTCAGGAGGCCCGAGGTCGGGTCGAGGCCGATCCAGCCGGCGCCGGGGATGTAGACCTCGCACCAGGCATGCAGATCGGTGAAGTCGACCTCGGTGCCGGATGGGCCGTCGAGCGCCTTCAGATCCGGCGTCAGCTGGATGAGGTAGCCGGAGACGAAGCGGGCGGCGAAGCCGAGATTGCGGAGGATCTCGACCAGGAGCCAGCTACTGTCGCGGCAGGAGCCGAGCGCCAGCTTCAGCGTCTCCTCCGGCGACTGCACGCCGGGCTCCATGCGGATGACGTATTCGACGTCGTTCTTCAGCCGGGCATTGAGGCCGACGATGAAATCGGTGGTGCGCATCGGCGTGCGGTCGATGCCTGAGAGATAGGCCGCCAGCGCCGGCTCCACCGGCTGCGGCTGCATGTAGATCTTCAGGTCGTCCCTGATCTCCTCGGGATAGGAGAAGGGCCACATTTCGGCGCTCTCCTCGATGAAGAAATCGAAGGGGTTGTAGACCGTCATGTCGGCGACGAGGTCGACCTCGATCTTGAACTCGTTCACCGGGTCGGGGAAGACGTAGCGGGCCAGATAATTGCCGTAGGGATCCTGCTGCAGGTTCACGAAATGGTTCGCCGGCGAGACCTTCAGCGAATGGCTGATCACCCGCGTCTTGGAATGCGACGCGGGCTTGAGGCGGATGATCTGAGGCCCGAGCCGGACCGGTTTGTCGTATTTGTAATGCGTCAGATGATAGATGCTGGCTTTGATCGACATGGACTGCCTTATCCGCGGCCGTATCGTTGTACGGCATTTGCTGTTCCCAAGTGCAGTGTGTGCAATGCAGCGAGAGAATGCAAGGTAGGGATGGGTGTTCAAGGTGAGTGGTGTGGGTGCGGATGGATTGTCTGCTGTTTTGCCGCGTGGCCCCCTCATCCGCCTGCCGGCACCTTCTCCCCGCAGGGGGAGAAGAGACTCGCGGCGGGCCGCTTGCTCCATCTTCCCTTCGCCCCAGCGGGGAGAAGGTGGCCCGAAGGGTCGGATGAGGGGGCTACACGGCACAACAGCCGACGGGATCATCCTTTAAATTTGGCCCCTTACAGCCGCCCAAACCTCACCGTAGCCCTCAACCCCCTGCCGCCAATCCCCGCCTCCAGCGCCAGCGTCGCACCAAACAACCCGCAAATTTCCTCGACGATCGGCAAGCCCAATCCAGCACCTGGGGCGCCGGATTGGTCGGCGCGGGAGAAGCGGCGGCGGACGGCGGCGAGCTGGTCGGGCGGGATGCCGGGGCCGTTGTCTTCGACTTCTAGCAGCACGGCATCGTCGAGACCGCGGATGCGGACGGTGACTTCGGCGCCGTGGCCGGCATAGGCGATGGCGTTGCCTGTAAGGTTGCGCAGGAGTTCGCCGATCAGGAGCGGTTCGGCGCGGATCATCTCTTGTTTGTCGCCCTCGAAGCCGAGATCGATGCCGGCGGCCGATGCTGTCGGAATCAGCTCGCCGGTTATCTCCTGGGCGATCGCGGTGAGGTCGATCGCGGTTGCCGTCAGCGCCTCGCGCGAGGTGGCGGCGTCGATCTTCGCCATCAGGAGCAGCTGGGCGAGCACGCGTTCGGCATGCGCCACGGCCTGGTCGCCCTTCAGCGCGACTGCCTGGGCATCGGCGAGTGAGGTGGCGCGGGCGGAAAGCGCGAGTTGGGTGCGGATGATGGCGAGCGGGGTGCGCAGCTGGTGGCTGGCATTGCCGGTGAAGTTGCGCAGCGCGTCCAGCGCCTGTTCGAGCCGGATCATGAAGCCGTTGACGGTATCGACCAGCGGCTGGACTTCGCTCGGGACCGATTGCTCGATCGGGTGCAGGTCGTCGGGGCTGCGCTCGCCGATCGCGTCGCGCAGCTTGTAGAGCGGGCGCAGCGCCACGGTGACCGAGATCCAAACGATGATCGCGGCACCGAGGATCATGACGGAGAGGCGCAGCGCCGAGCGCAGGAGGATGGCGCGGGCGAGCTGGCGGCGGGCGATGGTGGTTTCGGCGACGGTGACGGTGAAGGGGACCGAGCGGATGCCCGTCGAGGCCGAGCGGTTGAGGGTGGCGACGCGGATCGGCTCGTTGCGGAAGCGATCGTCGGCGAAGGCAGCACCTTCGCCCTTGGTCTCCTTGATGACGGGGAGCGCCTGGTAGCCGGTGATGAAGTGGCCGGGCGGGCCGTCGACACGGTAGAAGACGCGGTCCTGTGCCGCCGATGTCAGCATTTCCAGCGCCACATAGGGGATGTCGACCTGCAGTGAGCCGTCTTCGGCAACGACGACGCGCTCGGCGATCGCCAGCGCCGAGCCGGCAAGGACGCGGTCGGAGACAATGTTGGAGGTCTGCACGGCCTCGCGGTAGGTGTCGGCCAGCGCGACGATGCCGATGACGGCGGTCGAGATCAGCAGCCAGAAGAGCAGCCGGCGGCGGAGCGAATAGGCTGACGTCATGGCGCCTCGGGGCTTGCGGCGCCCGGTACAGGCTCGGGTAGCTTGTCGAGATAGTAGCCGATGCCGCGCGCGGTCTTTACCGTCAGGCCGTGTGGGGCGAGGCGCTTTCTGAGGCGGCTGACATATTGCTCGATGGCGTTGGCGGAGATGTCGTCGTCGAAGGCGGTGAGCGACTGGATGATCGCTTCCTTGGCAACCACCTTGCCGGCGCGCATGAAGAGGATTTCGAGCAGGCCGAGCTCGCGGGCGGGGATGTCGAGCGGTGTGCTGCCTGAGAAGAAGGCGCGGGAATTCAGATCGAGCGACAGGCCGCCGAAGCTGACGGTTGCCGAATGCAGGCCGGCCTGGCGGCGCAGGAGAACGCGCACCCGGGCCTCGAATTCGGAGATGTCGAAGGGTTTTATCAGATAGTCGTCGGCGCCGAGGTCGAGGCCCTTGACGCGCTCTTCCGGCGTGCCGCGTGCGGTGAGGATGAGGACGGCGGCCTGGTTTTGGCGGGCGCGCATGGCGCGCAGCACGTCGAGGCCGTCCATCTCGGGCAGGTTGAGATCGAGCACCACGAGGTCGAAGCTCTCGGCCGCCGTCACCGCATTGGCGGATGCGCCGTCATGGACGACATCGACGGCGTGGCCGGTGCCGCGCAGAATGGCCGACAGCCCGTCGGCCAGCGCGATATTGTCCTCCACCAGTAGAATGCGCACGGATGTTCCCTTGATTTTTGCCGGAGACTACAGGGCGGCGCTGGCGATGTCACGATGCGCTTTTTACGGCTTCACTGCTGCGCGATGGCCGCCATCAGCTCGATGAAGCGCGGGTCGGAGCGGATGTTGTCGAGGTCTGAATCGTTTTCGAACCAGCCGATCTGGTAGGAAGAGCTGTTGGGGAGCAATTGCCGCATGTGTTCGACGGCGCGGTCGGTTTCTCCGAGCAAGGCGTGGACGCAGACGGCGTTGTAGCGGGTGATGACGTCGTGCGGGTCCATGGCGAGCGCGCGGTTGATCCAGGAGACGGCGCGCCTGGTGTCGCCGATCTGCGCGTAGGCAAGCGCGGCGCGATGGACGGGGGCGGAGTTGCCGGGGTTCTGCTCGGCGGCGCGTTCGGCGCGGACCGCCCCTTCGGCCGCCCATTTGCGGCCATCCTCGGGCAGTCCGAGCGAGCGGAAGGCGGCGGCGAGCAGGACCGGGGAGACGTAATCGTCGCCGTAGAGGCTGGCGGAGCGCTCGAAATAGATGATCGCATCCTCGAACTGGCCGCGCTTGAACAGGCGGTGGGCGAAGTGGAAATTGGCCTCGAAGAGATTGGGGTCAAGCGCCAGCGCCCGGGCGAAATAGATGTCGGCTTCTCCGTCGCGGGCGGCGTGATGGAGCGCGATGGCGCGGGCGGCGTGGGCCTCGGCAAGATCGGGGTCGAGCGCCAGCGCCTTGGAGGTCATCTCGAGGATTTCGTCGATCGGCAGCTCTGCCGCGTACCAGATGTAAAGCGCACTGTCGCAATCGGCGATGCCGGCATAGGCGCGGGCATAATTCGGATCGAGCTCGACCGCCTTGTAGAACATGCGCCTCGCCATGATCAGATAGGACATGGTCATGGTGCGGGCGAATTTGCGGCCGCGCAGATAGTAGGTGTAGGCCTCGACATTGGTGGTGGGGTCGCTCTCAATCGCGCGCACTTCCTCCGGGCGCATCTTGACCTTCAGCTGGCCGACGATGGCGTGGGCGATCTCGTCCTGGATGGCGAAGATGTCGGTGAGGTCGCGGTCGTAGCGATCGGCCCAGAGATGGTCCTCGTTGCAGGCGTCGATCATCTGGGCGCTGATGCGTACGCGGCCGCCGGATGTGCGAACACTGCCCTGGAGGACATAGCGGACCGAGAGCTCGCAGGCGATCTGGCCGATCTTCATGGCCCGGCCCTTGTAGGCGAAGGTGGTGTTGCGCGGGGTGACCAGCAGGCCCGAGATTTTCGACAGGTCGGTGATGATGTCTTCCGTCAGGCCGTCTGAGAAATACTCCTGATCCGGGTCGCCGCTCATGTTGGTGAAGGGCAGCACGACGATGGAGCGCGTGCCGGCGATGGGCGTTTCGGAGGCCACGCCCGTGCTCTGATCTGGGAGATCGACGAGAACGGCGTAGACGTGGACCTTCTGCTCGATGTTCTTCAGCGTCTGACGACCGCGATCCTCGAAGCGCAGATCGAGGCGGGCGCCGACATGGTCACGGACCGAGGAGGAGACGGCGATGCCGCCGGGGTCCGCGACGGCCTCGAGACGAGCGGCGACATTGACGCCGTCGCCGAAGATATCGCCACCCTCGACGATGACATCGCCGAGATTGACGCCGATGCGAAAGCGGATGCGGCGGTCCTCGGGAACCTCGGCATTGCCGAGTGCTACGCCGCGCTGGATTTCGACGGCGCAGGCAACCGCGTTGACGACACTGCCGAATTCCACCAGCAGGCCATCGCCCAGCAGCTTCACGACCCGGCCGCCATATTCGAGGATCGCTGGCTCGATCAGCTCGACGCGGTGACGGTTGAAGGCCTTCAGCGTGCCAGCCTCGTCGATGCCCATCAGCCTAGAATAACCGACGACATCGGCGGCGAGGATGGCTGTCAGTCGTCGCTCCAATGTGGCCTCCGCGTGATAGGGCAACTGGGTCGCTTGAAGTCTAACGTCTTTGGCCCTGCTTGTCGCGCGCGACGGTTACGCCTTTGGGCGGGCATGGAGCATGTGCAGCATCGCGCGCCGCTGGACAGCGCGGGTGTGTGCTCCCTTGTGCCTGATAGCGCAGTCATGCATTCTCATCGTATGAGGAGACTGCCACTACTTGCGTTGATGTTGCTCTGTCCGGGCCTGGCCCTGGCGGAGCCGATTTTCTATCCGGCGGTGTCGGGCAATGCCGGGGCGCCCGTGCTCGTGGTCTATTCGTCGCTCGACGAGCCGCTGGCGCAGCCGATGATCCGCGGATTTCAGGAGGCAAACCCCGACGTCGCCGTCACCTATGAGGACATGCTGACCGGGGAGATCTACGATCGCATCGTGCAGGAGACGGACGCGGGGAAGCCGACGGCGGATTTCGCCTTTTCGTCGGCCATGGACCTGCAGGTGAAGCTTTCCAACGACGGCTATGCGCAGCCGAGCAACCTGCCGATGAGCGGAATCTGGCCGAAATGGGCGAACTGGCGCAACACCGCCTATGCGCTGACCTTCGAGCCCGCCGTCTTCGTCTATCACAAGCCGAGCTTCGTCAACGAACAGCCGCCGAGTTCGCGGGCCGAGTTCGTCGATTATCTGAAGCGCAAGGGCGATGCGGTGCATGGGCGGATCGGCACCTATGATATCGAGCGCTCCGGCGTCGGCTTCCTGTTCATGGCGCGCGACCAGGAGCAGTTCGGCGATATCTGGTCGGTCATCGGCGCCATGGGGGCGGCCGGGGTGAAGCTTTATTCGACGAGCTCGGCGATCCTGGAGCGGGTGTCGGACGGACGCTTCGTGCTCGGCTACAATATTCTCGGCTCATACGCGGCGGATTGGGCCAAGCGCCATCCAGAGGTCGGCATCGTGCTGCCGAAGGATTATACCGTCGTCATGTCCCGGATCGGGCTGGTGCCGCAGGCGGCGGCCAATCCGGAGCTTGGGCGGCGCTACCTCTCCTTTTTCATGTCGAAGGAAGGGCAGACGATCATGGCGCGCGAGCTGCAGATCCCCGCCGTCAGCCCCGAAGTGACCGGCGAAAACACCGCGAACACCATGCAGGCGCTGCTCGGCGCGCAGTTGAGGCCCGTGCCTGTCAGCCCAGGGCTGATGGTCTATCTCGACCAGGTGAAGCGGGCGCGGCTGATCGCGCATTGGAACGAGGTGCTGCGCACGCAGTAGATGCCAGATCAGCGTCAGACAAGCGTTCGGCGTGTTGTTTTGGCGCATTTGTATCGGATGGGTTGCATAAGTATATTTTCGCCCGATTTCATCGGTTTTGCCAGGAAATGCGGTATTTGTATTGAACATTTAAAGCCCAAAATTGGTATGGCGCGGCTACTATTCTTTTAACCCTCAGGCTCCATATTAGGAAATTGGAAAGGTCGGGAACCAATCGCGTCGTCACGCGTTTTTGGGTTTCAGGCTGGCATGCATTCCAGGGATATGGGCAGTACCGCATGAATATTCTTATTGTCGAAGACGAATTGTTGATCGCGCTCGATCTCGAATCCATCGTCGAGGATCTCGGTCACACCGTCATCGGCCCGGCCCGAACGCTGGACGAAGCGCTTGAGCTTGCAGAGCAGGCAGAAGTGGCGCTTGTGGATGTTCAACTCGCCGATGGCGTGACCGGCCCCGCCATCGCCGAGCGTCTTTCCAGCGAGCATGGCGTGACCGTCGTCTTCGTCACCGGCAATCCCGAGATGGTGCGCAACAGCCGCAGCGCCGTTGGCGTCGTCTCCAAGCCGCATTGGCCGGAGAAGGTATCGGAAGCGCTCGACTACGCGGCCGCGATCCGCTTCGGCAAATCGCTGATCTCGCCGCGCTTCCTGATGCCGCTGGCATCGTGAGCCGCACGGCGGTTCTCCAAAATCTCTTTTGTCTGATGTGAAAGTAGGTCGGCTTCGGCGTAGCGATGATGCCGTATGTGTGGGCCGCTCGATAGCGTGCCCGCGGTATTCACCGGGGATGGGTGTTCTAATCTATTCGCGCGGCGCTCCGCTTTTCAGCGGAATCGGCAGGGGCGCTGGGCGTTCGAGAGCAGTTCCTGCTTCGTCGCGAAGGAGCCGAACAGCTTGAAAAGGCGCTGCTCCTCTTCCTTTTCCAGCCGGTGACGGCGCGAAAAATCGGCGACGCTCCACACTTCCCGCAAGCGGTCGTTCTGGCGGTCGTCGTTGATCTGGTTGATGTCGATGTGCGTGCTCATGGCGCAAATTCCCCTATTACTTTCGTCTAACGTCGAAGGGCGACAAGGGTTCCCGACATCAATCAGAAATCTGCAGTTTCCGCCAAGAATTCGAATTGCGGCAAAAAAGTGTCCATCCTGACTGGATAAGCGCGGGGTGTCAGCTAAATGACAGCTTGTTGTGGTCCCTTTTGAGGAACTTCAACTCCGTGGAGGCGGCTAGGGGAAGTTTCGGGAGGAGTTTAGCCAGATATTTCGGATGCGTTTTCGCGTCCGTGTGCGCTGTCCTTCCCGATCCGATCGAGAACAATGCGTGGTCGCAGACCGCGCTCATGGAGGACAGTCTCTTGAAGCATATTTTCCTGACCAGCATTTTCGCGGCCGCCATCGCGCTGCCGGCCTATGCCGCCGACTACTCGATCATGGCGCCTGCCGCTCCCGGCGGCGGCTGGGATCAGACGGCCCGCACCATGCAGACCTCGCTGCAGAGCGAGAAGATTTCCAGTAAAGTTCAGGTCATGAACGTTCCGGGCGCCGGCGGCACGATCGGCATCGCCCAGTTCGCCAGCCAGCAGAAGGGCAATCCGAACGCGTTGCTCGTCGGCGGCTATGTCATGGTCGGCGCCATCCTGACCAACAAGTCGCCGGTGACCCTCAAGGACGTCACCCCGATCGCCCGCCTGACCGGCGAATACGAGGCCATCGTCGTGCCGGCGAATTCCGATATCAAGACGGTCGCCGATCTCGTCGCCAAGCTGAAGGAAAATCCGGGCGCGGTTTCCTGGGGCGGCGGTTCGGCCGGCGGCACCGACCACATTCTCGTCGGCCTGCTCGCCAAGGCCGCCGGTGCCGATCCGACCAAGATCAACTACATTGCGTTTTCCGGCGGCGGCGAGGCTCTGGCCGCGATCCTCGGCGGTCAGGTGACGGCCGGCGTATCGTCCTATGGCGAATTCGAAGGCCAGATCAAGGCTGGCGCGCTGCGCCTGCTGGCGATCTCGGCCGACAAGAAGGTCGACGGTATCGACGCGCCGACGCTGAAGGAATCCGGCTTCGATGTCGTGCTGCAGAACTGGCGCATGGTCGCCGCTGCTCCCGGTCTTACCGACGAGCAGAAGAAGGCCGTGACCGACGATGTTGAGAAGCTCGCCAAGTCGAAGACCTGGCAGGACAACCTGAAGACCAAGGGCTGGATGGACACCTATCTCTCCGGTCCGGAATTCGAAGCACAGCTCGCGCAGGACATTTCCGCGACGGAAACGATCCTGAAAGACATCGGACTCGTTAAATGAGCTCCGAGAACCAAGTGACATCGCAACAGCGCCGCCCTGATTGGGCGGCGCTTGTTATTGCCGCCGTGCTGGTCGCCATGGCGGCCGTCATATTCTTCGACGTGGCGCGCCTCAACGAGACGACGGGCTATTCGCAGGTCGGCCCGGCGACGGTGCCGCACTGGATCGCCTACGTCCTCGTCGGCCTGGGGATCTGGACCGTCTTTGCCGCGTTCCGTCGCGATTTTCCCGAGCGCGAGCGCCAGGAGTTTGGCCCGGTGGTCTGGGTCGTCGCCGGTCTCGTCGCGCAGATGGTGCTGATCCGGCCGCTCGGCTTTTCGATCGCCACCGGCGCGCTGTTCGGTCTTGCCGCCGCCGGCTTCGGCGCTCGCAGGATCTGGATCAGCATTCCTGTCGGCATCGTCATCTGTCTCGGCATCTACTGGCTTTTTGCCGTTGTGCTTCAGCTTTCGCTTCCGGCGGGACCGCTGGAACACCTGATCCATTGACGGGAGCCTTGAGAGTAGCATCATGAGCACATTCGAATTTCTTCTACAGGGCCTGGTCTCGGCGATGGAGCCGATGAACCTGCTCTATGCGCTGATCGGCGTCACGCTCGGCACCATGGTCGGCGTCTTGCCCGGCATCGGCCCGGCCACAACAGTGGCGCTTCTTTTGCCCGTCACCTACCAGCTCGACGCGACCGGCTCGCTGATCATGTTCGCCGGCATCTATTACGGCGGCATGTATGGTGGCTCCACGACATCGATCCTGTTGAACACGCCCGGCGAAAGCGCCTCGATCGTCACTGCGCTCGAGGGCAACAAGATGGCGCGCGCCGGACGCGGCGGGCCGGCTCTCGCCACTGCGGCGATCGGCTCCTTCGTCGCCGGCCTGATCGCCACGCTGGCGCTTGCCTTCATCGCGCCGCTGATCGTCAAGATCGCCCTCGTCTTCGGTCCGCGCGAGTATTTCGCGCTGATGATCCTCGCCTTCGTCACCGTTTCCTCGGCTTTCGGCAATTCGTCGCTTCGCGGCCTTACCTCGCTGTTCATCGGTCTTGCGCTGTCGCTTGTCGGCATCGACCAGCTGACCGGCCAGAACCGGCTCTCCTTCGGCGTTCCGGATCTCCTCGACGGCATCGAGGTGACGACGATGGCAGTGGCGATGTTTGCGATCGGCGAGACGCTGTTCATTGCAGCGCAGGGTGCGTCGGCACCCGACAAGATCGAGGCGATCAAGGGTTCGGTCTGGATGACGGCGCAGGACTGGGCACGCTCCTGGAAGGCGTGGCTGCGCGGCACGGTCATCGGCTTCCCGATCGGCGCCATGCCGGCTGGCGGCGCCGAGATCGGCACGTTCCTCTCCTACGCGACCGAAAAGAAGCTCTCCAAGCATCCGGAAGAATTCGGCAAAGGCGCGATCGAAGGCGTCGCCGGCCCGGAGGCCGCCAACAACGCGTCCGCCGCCGGCACGCTGGTGCCGCTCTTGACGCTCGGCCTGCCGACCTCGGCCACGGCCGCGATCATGCTGGCGGGCTTCCAGCAATATGGCCTGCAACCGGGGCCGCTGTTGTTTGCCACCAATCCGCAGCTCGTCTGGGGCCTGATCGCCTCGCTGCTCATCGCCAATCTGATGCTGCTCGTGCTCAACCTGCCGCTGGTGGGGCTGTGGGTGCGGCTGCTGACGATCCCGAAGCCCTGGCTCTATGCCGGCATTCTGGTCTTTGCGACGCTCGGCACGATCGGGGCCAATCCCTCGGTGTTCGAACTCGGCATGTTGTTGGTGTTCGGGCTGATCGCCTATGTCATGCGCGTCTTCGATTATCCGATCGCGCCCGTCATCGTCGGTCTGATCCTCGGACCTCTGGCGGAGCAGCAGCTGCGCCGCGCGCTCGCCATCAGCCAGGGCGATGTGACGACGCTCGTGCAGTCGCCGATTGCCGCCGTGCTGCTTGGCCTGGCAGCCTTGGCGCTGATCCTGCCGCTCATCCTGCGCCTGCGCGGGCGCGGCGATGTGCTGACGCAGATGGCGGCCAGCGAAGACTGAGGCGCCTCAGACAAAGAAAAAGACTGCCCAAACCCCTATCTTTCACGGCCGGCGATGGAGACATCCGCCGGCCGTTTTCGTCAGACCGTTTCTCCCTCAAGGGAGGCCGTCGCCGGCGCCGTTGACGTGTCTGAGGAAATCGAGGACGCGGCGGGTGAGCACTTCGGCGGCGTCGGAATCCCAGGAGGGAAGCGAGCTGTCGGCGAAATAGTGCTGATCGCCGGGGTAGAGGAAGAGGCTCGCCTCCTTCACGTGCTCCAGGATCTCGCGGGCGGCATCGATATCGCCCTCGCGCATGAAGATCGGATCGGCATCCATGGCATGGATCTGCACCGGCACGCCCTCCGGCCATGGGCCGAAGGACCACTCGCCCGATATCGGCAGGCAGGCGTGGAACAGAAGCGCGCCGCGCGCACCGGGCCGCGTCTGCGCCAGCTGCTGCGCCGGCACGACGCCAAAGGAGAAGCCGGCATAGACAAGCTCGGCCGGCAGATCATCGGCCAGCCTCACACCGCGCTCACGCAGCGCATCGAAACCGGTGGCCTCGATATAGTCCATGCCCTCGTCGATGCTGGCGAAGACATGGCCATCGAAGAGATCGGGCGTGTGGACGACATGGCCGGCGTCGCGCAGATGATCGGCGAAGATATGGATGCCCGGCGTCAGGCCCTGGGCGTGGTGAAAGAGCAGGACTTCGGCCATGGGTTACCTCCGGGAGGGGTAGGTATGGCGGGGGCGGGGGAAGTCCATGGGGGAGATGTTTCGTCGCCGCCAGAGCCAACGGCAAGGTTATCTAGAAATGTGCCGGAGCAAAAAATCCGGGTGGCGCGTCAGGTGGATCGACCAACTTGCTTTTGAAGCAAGCGGCATGCGCAAACCAAGCCTGCCAGTTGCCATCGGCGGTTTCAGCGGTAAGGCGGAGTGGGTCGGGAAACGTGGGCTCGATGCCCTTGCCGCAAAGGCAACACGGACCCCATTCGACCTGCTGTTCGTTTCCCGACATTCGGCTTCCTTATCGGCCCGGCAAGACGAGTACTGTGCTAGCACGTTTTCTGATTGCGACTTAAAGTTTTATAACATGCTCC
Organism: Rhizobium sp. UBA1881; assembly: GCF_002338015.1. Taxonomy (NCBI): domain Bacteria; kingdom Pseudomonadati; phylum Pseudomonadota; class Alphaproteobacteria; order Hyphomicrobiales; family Rhizobiaceae; genus Rhizobium; species Rhizobium sp. UBA1881. The sequence continues at coordinate 759 of NZ_DDHH01000109.1, read as the reverse complement.
CTACATGATCAGAATATCGCGGCGCGTTTTTCGCGCAATCGGGGGAAGTGGACTTGCTTGTTGTCGATTTTCTATTGGAAGTCATAGGGCACACCACAGCCAGAGTGCTCCTGCCGCTCGCATCCCTGGGTAAAATCCGCGTACAGGGCGTCTCATCGGCTGAGGGCGGATTTAACTGGCTTGGTTTCAAACGCGGCCCGGATGGCTCTCTGCTCTGTGAGTCCTCGATGGCGGGATGGATCGGCTTGTTGCCGTGGGTACTACTGATCGCGGCGATCATATCGTTCAGGTGAATTGAGAAACCGTTGAGGTGGTGTTGTCATGCACGCAGAAGAGACAACCGCAGTTGTGCAAACCGTGAAATATGTCCTGACGTCGCTTTTCGTACTCGGCTTCGCGGGCGGCTTCATCACCAATGCGCTCATACTCTGGCGGACCAAATCGATGGTTTCGCTTCCGGAAGAGGAAGACCTTCCCTGGGGAGAGCGGAAGGGAAGGCAATTTTCAAGCTTAACGCCGTTCTTTATCGACAGTCGGTTCAAGCGGCTGCGACTCGTGATGACCTGTAGCATTGGACTGTCGGTTTGCTCCTTCGCCCTGATGCTGGTCGTTGATGGGCTCTTGAATTAGCGCAGGCCTTTGCGCCCGGAGCCCCCTCATCCGACCCTTCGGGCCACCTTCTCCCCGCGGGGTAGAAGGGAAAAGCGGCACCCTCCACGGTCTCTTCCCCTCTCCCCGGCGGGAGCCGTTGCAAAATCT